>JAFDAE010000077.1 GCA_019314005.1 Deltaproteobacteria bacterium
GCACGGGCTTGGGGCTGCAGGCTGCAAGCTTCAGGCTACAGGTTTTGGGCGCGGAGTTTCAGGGGGAGAGAAGAAAGCCGCAGTAAAATCAAAAACCAAATATCAAAAATCAAAAACACAAATATAAAATGTAAAAATTGTGGAAAATGGGGACATCTCCCATTTTTTAAATAAAAAAGAAAGCAAGAAAATAAAATCTAAATATTTTTCTTAACAAAATGGGTGACGTCCCTATTTTTAGTCCCTATTTTTACAAGTGATTGCCCAATACGAAATGTAGGGGCGGACCCCTGTGTCCGCCCTTCTGGTCGGAATGTTTCGCACTCCGCCATGGAAAATCGGGGGCGGAGCCGCAAATTTCCCTTTACTTTTGAATTTTTCCTTGCTAATCTTTAACTTGCGCGCCTGTAGCTCAGTTGGATAGAGCAACTGGCTTCGAACCAGTAGGTCGCAGGTTCGAGTCCTGCCGGGCGCGCCAAATTTCGCGAATGCAAAATTCGGCAAAGCATTAGACATTGGACATTAGAGCATTAACGCAAGCACCAATGTCCTAATGCGGTCCAATGTTCCAATGCTCCAATGCTCAATTAAGCGACCTACGCACTTATAGCTTACAGCTTAAAGCTTATAGCTTGCACCATATTGCATTTTCACAAGTTTCATGCTATAAAATAACAATGTTTATTTAAAGCGTTTAATGATATTTATATATAATATAAACGAGGTGACTCATGGCTAACGAAACAGTCTTCAAACGATACAAAGGCAATCCAATTATTACCGCGAAAGCGGTTCCGCGGGCTAACAGCATACACAACAGTGCTATAGTGCCTTTCGGGAAAGAATATGTCGGGATATTCAGGGTGGATGAGATAGATATGAATTTCACGCTGCATGTCGGCAGGAGCAAGGACGGTATCCACTGGCAGATTGACCCTGACGTTATAAAGATGGAGAACGAAGATCCGTATCTTACCATAAAGCACAGGACTTATGACCCGCGGATCACAAAGATCGATGATACTTATTATGCAACATGGTGTCTCGATTCCCCGCAGGGTCCCTGTATAGGAATGGCGCGAACAGAGGATTTCGTGACTTTTAAGCAGATGGAGAACCTTATGCCGCCGGCCAATCGCAACTGTGTGCTGTTTCCCCGCAAGATCGATGGCAAATACGCCATGTTACACAGGCCAAGCGACCGGGGGCATACCCCGTTCGGCGATATATTCTATTCCACAAGCCCCGATCTTACTCACTGGGGGTGCCACCGCTTTGTCTTCGGTACGTTAGGAAGCGGTTGGCAGTCCACGAAAGTTGGTCCGGGGCCGATACCGATCGAAACCGAAGAAGGATGGGTGCTCATTTATCACGGGGTATGGACCAGCTGTAACGGTTATCTTTACTATGCGGGCGGCGCGATACTTGACCGGGATAATCCGTGGAAGGTGCTTTACCGTACCCGGGATTACCTGCTTGCGCCCACTGAGCCGTATGAGCGTGTCGGTGACGTGCCGAATGTTGTTTTTCCGAGCTCAGCTGTAGTGGAGAACGGTATTGTGCGGATGTATTACGGGTGCGCCGATACATGCATTTCGATGGCCGAGGCCAGACTTGATGATATAGTCGAGTTTATAAAGGCCCGCAGCTTTTAGGTCGACTGATACGTATGAACGCCAAAGGATCTCATGAATGATCATTCGGTAAGTTCGTGGATTTACGCTTTTTATTTATGGGGAAGTATTATTTTTAAGAATTATATATAAACATACTTGAAATATTTTCAGAAACTGTGTTATAATACGCACCGAAAACGGTGCCCGCATAGCTCAATTGGTAGAGCAGCGGACTCTTAATCCGTTGGTTCAAGGTTCAAGTCCTTGTGCGGGTACCATATAAGTTATATTTTATGGTTACGGAATTTCAATAAATTCCGTAACCACTGAAAATCGTTTGAAAGTTATCGCGGAGCGATTTTCTTGCAATATAGCCGATTGATTCAGGAATAATAGAGCGGGTGTAGCTCAGTTGGTAGAGCATCACGTTGCCAACGTGATTGTCGTCGGTTCGAGCCCGATCACCCGCTCCATCTTTTTTATCCTTCAAAGTGTTAATGGTGGTAGGGCTTCAAAGAAAAAGGTCCTACGTAGCCGCAGGTATATTACTTGTCAGGGCGAAGTAGACCATCCCTTATACAATAATTGTCCTATTTTCGGTGTTTTCCCGCAACTGTTCGGGGTAGAAACAAAAACAGGGCGAACAGAGAAAAGGAGAAAGATGAAGATTGTAGAGTTGTTGAACAAGAAAGCGTTATCCATAGATCTTGAATCCCAGAATAAGGATGAAGTGCTTTCAGAACTTGTGGATCTGACGGTTTCTTCTGAAAGCGTCAAGAATCCGGAAAAAAATGAGGTATTAAAAAAGTTGAAAGAAAGAGAGATTTTAGGTTCCACCGGGATAGGAAAAGGTGTAGCTATACCACATGCCAAATGCCCTAAGGTAAAGAAAATGACAGCTGCTTTCGGGATCTCAAAAAATGGCATAGAGTTCAGTTCCCTGGATGGAGAACTTACTTACATATTCTTCCTTTTGATCGCTCCCGGTGAAACCCCGGGTCCGCATCTGAAAACATTAGCCAAGATATCACGTTTACTGGATGACAGATTCGTGCGGGAAAGGTTGCGGTCGGCTGGAAGTACGCAGGATATCCTGAAGATAATCGGGGAAGAGGAACAGAAAAATAGCCAGTAATAAACCACAAAGGCCACAGAGGAGGAAAAAATATTTCTCTGTGCTCTCCAAGATATAAAAGAAGTTCTCTGTGGTTAATTACTAACAGCGTCGGGAACGATATGAAGAGATTAAAGTGGTTGTATCCGGGGATGTTCATAAAAAGGTGGATATCGCTTTCCGTTTTCGGTATCCTTATGATCTCCATGGGTTTTGTGATAGTTATTTTCGAGCGCAGCCCCGAGAACAAAGCCATCGCGGGATTCATCATTATCCTGGGTATGTTATGCGTAATTTTCGCCGTAAAAAGGATCCTGAAATCTTTCATGACCGTATTTATGCCGGAGGGCGCGGGAAACGCGTTGGTAGAGAAAATATACGAGAAGCGTATTCTGGAGAGGGGACCGAAGATAGTTGTAATTGGCGGAGGGACGGGGCTTTCCACTCTTTTAGCGGGTTTAAAACACAAGACCAGTAATATTACGGCGATAGTTACGGTGGCGGATGACGGAGGATCATCCGGCCGGTTGCGCGAAGAATTCGATGTATTGCCCCCGGGAGACATAAGGAACTGTCTGGTAGCGTTGTCAGATTCGGAAGATCTCCTGGGAGCGCTTTTTCAGTTCCGTTTCAAGGAAGGCAGGGAATTACAGGGGCATAATTTCGGCAATCTTTTTATCACGGCTCTTACCAAGGTCACGGGAGATTTTGCCAAGGCTATAAGGGAATCGAGCAAAGTTCTCGCGATAAGGGGAAACGTGTATCCCGCCACACTTCAGAAGGTCAAACTGGTGGTGCGGCGCGAGGATGGGAGAGAAACGGTGGGGGAGAGCCGTATACGTGAAGAAAAGGGAGTTCCGATCGACCGTCTTTATCTGGTCCCCGCTGATTGTACCGAAAGTCAGGAATCGGTCGAGGCCATAAGGCAGGCGGACGTGATCATAATGGGGCCGGGCAGCCTGTATACCAGCGTGATGCCGAACCTTCTTATAAAAGGCATACAGACGGGAATCATCAAATCCAGCGCAGCGAAGATCTATATATGTAATGTTATGACCGAAGCGGGGGAAACTGATGATTATTCGGTCAGTGACCATGTCAGAGCCATTGTAAAACACACACATCCGGGCATAGTAGACTATTGTATAGCGAATGTCACGTGTATTCCGAAAGATCTTTATGAAAAATACAAGGATGAGAATAAATTCCCGGTAAAACTGGATGACAAGGATGAGAAGTGGCTCAAAAGGGAGAAAGTGACGCTGGTCAAAGCGCATATTGCCAGTATGAAAGAGTTTGTCAGGCATGATTCCGACGAGCTTTGCAATGCGATCATGGATATCCTGAGCGAGGGCAGGAAAAGGTGAGGGCCCTGTGAATAATGCGAAATTAGCGATGGCGTTTCATTGTTACCAGCCGGTTGATAATTTCGAGCGCGAGAGCGAATCCGGGCTGAAAAAAACTTTTCAGGGTGTATCGGTGCTTAGAGGTGATGAGATCACTCCCGGTACTGATGGAACCGTGGATGATATGAATCTTACGATCGAAATAGGGTGATGATATATGGTAGTCAAAAAAGACATTGTTATAACAAATAAAACAGGTTTGCATGCCAGGCCCGCGGCGCTTTTTGTCCAGATGGCGAATAAATACGAAAGCGATATAACCATAATAAAAGAAGATCAGAAAGTGAACGGCAAGTCGATAATGGGTATATTGATGCTGGCGGCCGAAAAAGGCGCCACAATAACAATAATAGCCGACGGAGACGACGCGGAAACGGCCGCGGAAGAACTGGCGGATATATTATTAAATGACATTGAACCAAATACCATTTGATAAAGGAATGTTCCCATGAAAGAAAAGAAAAGACATTCTTCAAAAAAGCAGGTACAGCTCAAAGGTATACCGGCCGCTCCGGGGATAGCCATAGGAAAAGTGCATATTTTCGGGACGGAGGATATAGTTCCTCCGAAAAGGGCTATATCCGAGAACGAGATTCCTTTTGAGATTGAAAGGTTCAGGAAAGTTCTGGCCCAGACCAAAAAGGAGATCCTCGCTATAGAGAAAAAGATATCCAGGGAAATGGGGCTGGAGCACGGCAGGATATTCAGCGCGCATCTTCTTGTTCTCGAGGATAGTGTTCTTGTTCAGGAAGTTATCGCGAAGATCAAGAAGAAGAAAAAAAATGTCGAGGCGGTATTCACGGAAGTCCTGAACAAGTATATAAGCGTGCTTTCGAAAGCGAAGGATGAGTATCTGCGGGACAGGAGCAGCGATATAGCGGATGTAGGGAAAAGGATACTGCGGAATCTGACAGGCGCGGAAGAGCAAAGCTTGATGGAACTTGACGAGAAATCCATCGTGGTGGCGTATGACCTGTCTCCCTCCGACACGGCTATGATGCACAAGGGGCGTGTCCTGGGTTTCGCTACGGATATAGGCGGAAGGACGTCCCACACGGCTATTATGGCAAAATCACTGGAAATACCCGCCGTGGTCGGACTGGAATATGTGACGGATAGCGTCAAGAACGGAGACCAGCTTATACTGGATGGGCTCCATGGCGTAGTGATCGTTAACCCCAACAAGAGTTTTCTTGAAAAATATGAGAAAGAGAAGAAAAAACATGAGAGACTTGAACGGGGGCTTGTAGAGCTTAAGTTGTTGCCGAGCGAGACGCTTGACGGTAAAAAGGTGAATGTGGCGGGGAATATAGAGTTGCCGGAGGACGTGGCCAGTGTGATCTCTCATGGCGCCGTAGGTATAGGGTTATACAGGACGGAATATTTTTATATGAACAGACGTGATCTGCCCAGCGAAGAGGAGCAGTTTAACGCGTATAAATCGGTAGTGGCGAGGATAAAACCTAATTGTGTGATCGTCAGGACACTCGATCTGGGCGGAGACAAATTCCTTTCTCAGCTCGATGTCCCCAAGGAGATGAACCCGTTTCTGGGATGGCGCGCGATAAGGTTCTGTCTGGCCCGTCCCGATATTTTTAAATCTCAGTTAAGAGCTATATTAAGAGCTTCCGCTTATGGGAATCTCAAGCTGATGTATCCGATGATATCAGGCATCAATGAATTCCGGCAGGCGAACGAGGTTCTGGAAGAGGTCAAAAAAGAGTTGCGCAAAGAGAATATTCCTTTTAATGAAGATATTCCCGTCGGAGCTATGATCGAGGTCCCGTCAGCCGCTATTACGAGCGATATTCTGGCGAAAGAAGCTGCTTTTTTCAGTATAGGCACTAATGATCTTATTCAGTACTCTCTGGCGGTGGACAGGATTAACGAGAAAATAGCGTATCTTTACGAGCCGATGCATCCGGCAGTACTGAGCCTTATCAAGATGGTCATTGATAACGGACACAAGGAAAATATTCCGGTCGGGCTGTGCGGTGAAATGGCCGGTGACATCTGTTTTACCATGATCCTGCTGGGGCTCGGGCTCGATGAGTTCAGTACTTCACCTATAGCCGTTCCCGAAGTCAAAAAAATAGTGCGTTCCGTAAAATATTCCGATGCAAAGAAAATTGCCGAAAAAGCACTGGAGTTCACGACCGGTAAAAGTGTCGAGGAGTTCGCCAGGGCCAAACTCCGGGAACTGGTTCCGGATATGGCGGAGGAATTTGACGAATGATCTGGGTGGATATGACGGTCAAAGAATGAGTTAAAATCCGAAACCCGAATATCGAAATTCGAAATTAATAGCGTAAACATGTAAAAGCAGCTCTGTAATTTCACATATTATGTTTCATGTTTTATAACTTTAAATAGGGGGTAGAATCAAGATGAAAGGTTTGATATTGGCGGCTGGTTATGGAACACGGCTTTATCCTTTAACGCTTGACCGTCCCAAACCTCTTGTTAAGGTTGGGGGGCGGACGATCCTTGAGAGGTTGCTCAAAAAATTCGAGGAACTGGATTCCTGTGAGGAGGTTTACATAGTAACGAATGCCAGGTTCTACGATATGATAGCCAAATGGGTCAAGGGCAAAAGTTTTTCTGTCGAAGTGAAAGTCATAAATGACATGACCACGTCCAACGAGGGGCGACTGGGCGCTATCGGTGATATCAATCTTGTTCTTGAGAAAGAAGACCCGTGTGATGATGTCCTGATAGTAGCGGGAGATAACCTTTTTGAATTCAACATTTCGGATTTTATTGATTTCGCCGGAGAGAAAGAACGGTTCAGCGTTGCTTTGTTTGATATCAAAGACCGCAAACTTGCTCAAAAGTACGGGATAGTTTCCCTCGACTCGAACCAGAAAGTCAACGATTTCCAGGAGAAGCCCTCCAGTCCCAAGAGTACCCTCGCGTCGACGGGGGTTTATTATTTACCCAAGTCGAAATTGCCTATGATGGATACTTACATGAAAACAGATCTGGTGAAGGATGCGCCCGGCAATTTTGTCAAATGGGTTTCGGAAAATGACGAAGTCTATGGATATGTTTTTAACGAAGGATGGTATGATATCGGGGATAAAGCTTCCCTGGAAAAAGCGGATATAGAGTATCGCAAGAGGGAGCTTTAATAGAGTGAGGATATTCATCCAAGCCTGGGATCTGCAGTCTAAAAGGTGAGGCCCTAACCGGGGTAGGTCACATTTAAATGTGACCTACGCTTTGGATGCTTTGAAAAAAATGAATTGGAAATGTATTTTTAGTGATTGATTTGTTTTAAGAACAGGAGGACGCATGAAGAACAGATACTTGTTCACTTCCGAAAGTGTAACGGAAGGACATCCGGATAAGGTGTGTGACCAGATATCCGACGCGGTACTGGACGAAATATTTAAGGAAGATCCTTCCGGGAGGGTTGCCTGTGAGACGATGGTGACTACGGGGCTGGCATTTGTCGCGGGCGAGATAACGACCTCCTGCTATGTAGACATCCCTAAAGTGGTAAGGAACACCATCCGGGATATCGGGTACACCCACGCCAATTACGGGTTCGATTACCTTACGTGCGGCGTGATCACTTCCATACAGGAACAATCACCCGATATCTCAATGGGGGTCGATGTGGGCGGAGCGGGCGACCAGGGTATGATGTTCGGATACGCTACCGATGAGACCAGGGAACTGATGCCCATGCCCATCGTATTGGCTCATGCGCTTACAAGACGGCTTGCCACAGTCAGAAAGGAGAAACTTGTTAACTATCTCCGCCCCGACGGTAAAAGCCAGGTAACGGTGGATTACGTGGACGGAAAACCCGAGAGAGTGGAAGCGGTTGTCATAAGCGTTCATCATGACCGCAACGCGAAGATGGAGGACATTAAGAAGGACATGAAAAAGCTCGTGATCGAAGAGATGGTCCCGAAAGATCTGATGGATAAAGACACGAAAATCTACATCAATCCTACCGGCAGGTTTGAGGTCGGAGGGCCCCAGGGTGACACCGGCGTAACCGGCAGGAAGATCATTGTCGATACTTACGGCGGTGTGGGCAGCCACGGCGGCGGGTGTTTCAGCGGGAAAGATCCGACAAAGGTAGACCGGTCCGCTTCCTACATGGCCCGGTATGTGGCGAAGAACATCGTCGCCGCGGGTATAGCGCAAAAATGTGAAATCCAATTTGCTTACGCCATCGGTGTGGCTGAACCGGTCAGCGTAATGGTCAACACGTTCGGTACCGGTAAGGTGACGGAGAATGATATTGTGAAACTGGTAAGGGAGAATTTCGACCTGACGCCCGGCGGTATAGTGAAAAAACTCAAACTCAGACGTCCTATATACCGGCAGACAGCCGCTTACGGGCATTTCGGCAGGTCGGAGGAAGGGTTTACGTGGGAAGAAATTGACATGGCCGATATTTTGAAAAAACGGATAAAATAGAGAAAGGTGTTTGATCATGAAAAAGTGCGATATAAAGGACAAGAAGCTCGCGAAACAGGGCAAACTTAAGATCGAGTGGGCGGCTGAAAATATGCCCGTTCTTAAAACTATCCAGGAAACTTTTTAAAAAGAATTACCGTTTTAGGGGACCTGTGTGGGCGCCTGTCTGCATGTTTCCTTTGAGACGTCCTACTTT
>JAFDAE010000395.1 GCA_019314005.1 Deltaproteobacteria bacterium
GGAGGAAAACTCGTCAGAGGGGCATTATCTCGGAATTTCGCTCACGAAGAGGAGTCTTGTCACGCTGACGATGCTCTTTACGTACAGGTACAGCGATCTCTCAAGACTGTGCGAGATCAGGGATGACGCTTTTTAGGTTGATGGTATCGGCTGATCTGGGGGGTGCGTGGTTTGACAATGGAGTCAGACAATTTGGAAATGTCGGTTCATCGGAAAGGTTTTAAAGTGTTGAGAATACTTACATGCGAGGTATAAAAATGATTTACACAATTGCCCTATTGTGGTTGGCAAGAATGGCTATAATGGCAGTAGCGTGTACTTTCTTAGCTATTATTGGTGTAAGGATTTTGGATATACTCACACCAAAAATAGAAGAGAGACAGAGAATAGGGGAAGACCCTGTTGCCACGGGTATTTTCATTGCAGGATTTCTCATCTTTATTGGACTTGTCATTCATGGTGCTTGCACAGCGCCCACGCCTCTCCATGTCCTACTCATCCCCTCGTTAATAGATTTTGAAAGAATGGGATTAGTTATGCTCACCTTCTTTGTGAGTTTATTGTTAAGCGTGGGATTATTTAACCTCGCTGACAAGTTGACACCAAAGATTGTGTTTTCAAAAGTTGATGATAGCTCTGTCGGTGTTGGGATTTATGTGGCGGGATATCTAATATTGTTGGGACTGATATTACACGCCGCACTCACCATACCACTATAAGGGGTTTTGGCGATGAAAAAGATAGTGATAGTGGGATTGTTTCTCATCGTTGGTTGTGTTCTGGGGTATTTCGTTTTGCAAACTCTCCTTTTACCCCCTTCGGAAATTTCAGTCGACAACGAAGCGGATGTAGGATTGGACGAAGAGTTAAGTAAAGGTGTAGAATTTATAGATGAGTCGATTAATTTCATCGAACAAAAGCGATATGAAAAAGCACAAGAAATGATTGGAAGTGCCAAAGAATCGTCCGACCTATTGATAGGACGCACCAGTCATCACGAAGATGGGGAAAATTATCTGAATACGCTCATAAATTGTACGGATAGCCTCGTTCATGTCATGGCGTTATCTGATACCAATGATACTGTTGGGACCATTGGACACGCAAACAAATTTTTAGTTGATTTTTCAAACTTAAAGACTATCGGCACAGAGTTGACCGAAGAACATCCCGGCATTGCCGAAAAACTGAATATTGAAGAAACAATGGTAAATCTCCGACCCATCGAGTATGATATAATAGATTTCAAAGAAGAATATGAAACAAATAAAACACCGCCACTCCTGCCGATTTCTTTTGAGGGAAACCCCAAAGAGTTCACATGGAAAGATCATTTGGGAAAAAAATGGAGCTTCAAGATTAAAATATCAGAGAGAAGATATAATAAGTATATAAATATCTCGCATGAGGTAAATGAGAGTGAAGATATTTTGAAGTTCGTCACCGCTGAAGATGCGCAAGTAAGGGAATTTGCTCAATGGTTCAATGATACATATTCAGATCAAGAAGATAAGGCGAACTGTATTTTAAGTTTTGTTCAGGAATGTGTTCCTTCTATTGCCGAAGGAAGAGACGATTATTTCAAATATCCGATAGAGACTATTATTGAAGGCGGCGATTGCGAGGATAAATCTATCTTATTTTTATCAATACTGAAAGCAGAAGGGTACGATGTTGCTTTTGCTTCATATCCACAGCATTGGATGGGTGGGGTGGCATTGAAAGGAGACTTAAAAAGAGTGAAGAATCCCTACTCTGGCATCCCTATCGAAGGTGGGGGTACATATTATCTCTGTGAAACTCTTGATAAAGGGTTTAAGGTGGGATCTATACTGGAAGAATATAAAAATATAAATCCACTTATGTTAATAATACCAAGATAGTCCGTCACAAGGTTTATATCATAAAGTAATAAAGTGCGAGCGATGAAGAAAATAGTTTTGTTGCTCATCGGATTGTTCGTAATAGGTATTTTCGCTTCAGTTAGCATAAATGCGCAGGAGAGTGGAGCGGACGCTGGCAATTCAACACCTACACCCACCCCAACACCAACTCCTGATCCAGCTCCAACTCCAGCACCAACTCCTGATCCAACTCCAGCACCAACTCCAGCACCAACTCCTGATCCAACTCCAGCACCAACTCCTGATCCAACTCCAGCACCAACTCCCGATCCAACTCCCGATCCAACTCCCGATCCAACTCCAGCACCAACTCCCGATCCAACTCCCGATCCAACTCCAACTCCAACCGGCACCATAACAGTGACCACGTCCCCGGTCGAAGGTAAAATCCACATAGGCGATAGGTGTGTCGGAGTTGGATCTTATTCCGGGGTGCACGACATAGGAAATTGTATGGTATCTTTTGGAGATGTTGAGGGATATTATCCCCCAAAACCTTTCGAGGTGTCAATAGAGGCGAATAAGGCAAAGTCGGTCGCGGGTGTATACAAACCAAAGCCAAAAGGCAAGATTTGTATAAAAACTACCTCTGACAGAGGGGATGTCGACGGAGATATTTATGTCGATGGGGATTACATTGGTGTTGGTTCTTGCACTGTTGAACGAACGATAGGGGGGGATATGAAGGGCTATGAAAAACCAAGTAGCAAATCAATAGACGTGAAAGAGAGGGATACGATAAACGTTGTGGGTAGATATGACTACATACCACCCGAACTTATGCCCCCCAAAGCTGAAATACTATCTCCGAAGGACGGAGCTACCGTATACTCAGATGAGTGGATCGTTTTAAGTGGCAAAGGTGACGACCCGGATGGAGTTGTAAGCGAATACATGTGGGGCGTAGATGGCCTGGTAATAGGACATGGCAAAGATTTGCGTTACAAATTCAGAGACATTGGAAAGCACACCGTTACTTTGGCTGTAATAGATAATGATGGACTATCCGACGAATATAGTGCAAAA
>JAFDAE010000396.1 GCA_019314005.1 Deltaproteobacteria bacterium
CTCTTTCTGACGTTATCAAGCGACGCGTAGATCAAATGTTTGGTCCGGATGGTTATTGGCTTGCCATGTCCGGGATAGATAGCGGCAATATTTCTTTGAGCGATCCTTTCAAGAACGTTTACGAAATCCTCTTGATACGAACCATTTGTCGCGCTAATGATCAGGTTTGTGTCACCCGAAAAGATGACGGCATCTTCCGCGCAATACAGGCAGATCGAGTCGCTGGTATGCCCTGGCGTGTGTATAACCTCGAACCACCTGTCTGCCAGCTTCAATGTCTGCCCGTCTCTCAGGGCATGTTTCACCCCGTCAAATGGATGAAAGGCATAGGTCTCCGGGTCAAACTCATCCCTGACAGCCGGCAGAAGACTTGCGTGGTCATAATGCCCGTGGGTCAGTATTACCTTTTCCACCCTCTTCTTGCCAACCCCGGTGTCGATCTGCTTTATCTTCCCAATGATCAAAGGATCCCTGCCCACGTCTATAAGGGCATTGACATCTTCTATGGCCTTCCAATCACCCAGAAGAAGGTAGACGTTGGATGTGTAGATACCGGAGTCCTTCGTAAGATTCATAATTTTCATAGACAAACCGTGTCTTACCCTGTTGTTGATGCCTCTCTTATGCCCTCTGAAACAGCTGCACGTTCGAGATTACCTGCTTGAACAGGTGTGCCGTTTCCCGCGGCATTTTCTGTGTCTGCTCGGTTACAAAGAACCCTTCCGGGATAAGGGATTTGTGGAACATTTTGATGACATCAATACGCTCCGGCTCATGCAGATGAAGCAGAACATTCTTGCAGACTATCAGGCCAAACCCGTCCCGGATCGGTTGCAATGTGCGCAGATCATGTTTTTGAAAAGATACACATTTTATAAGCTCATCTGCAATCTGAAAATGACCGGGCTTATTGTTACCGGTAAAACTCTTCTCAAAGATATCCTTCGGTATCCTTTTTACCGTCTCTTCCGGATAGACTCCCTTTGCGATAATATTCCCAAATTCATGACTCTCTTCATCGAGGTCCGTGGCGCATATTTGCAGCCGTTTAAATTCATAATACCCCAGAGCCTCCTTAAAGATTATAGCCAGCGAGTATGGCTCCGGCCCCATAGCGCACCCCGCGTCCCAGACATTAATATGACGGTTTTTTTTAAGCTCAGGAATAACATGATCCCTGATCGCGTGAAGGGCCGGAAGATCCCTGAAAAAAAATGTAAATGCCATGTATGGTCATACCTCCTGTTCTGTTGTTAAGGGACAGCGCCCTTTTTTGATATATTGGCCACATTTGCTCTTGCTTGCTCGGCAAAAAGGGCGCTGTCCCTATTTTTTCATTCGATCAAAAATCCTTAAAATCAGCATCGCCCGCAAAATCATCGTCCATTGGGATTATGGTTTCAGGATTCACGATCTGCTTAGTCTTAGTCTTAGTCTTAGTCTTTTTGACATTGTGAACCGGCGCCTTTGGAGCGGCTATGGCTACCTTTTTACGTTTGCCGTTGCCATTCCCGTTTCCGTTTAACCTGAAAGAGGCAAGCATGCTGTTGAGTTCCTGTGCCTGTCCGCTCATCTCCTCGGAGGCCGATGCACTCTCTTCAGCATTTGCCGCATTCTGCTGGGTCACCTTGTCCATCTCGGCAACAGCCTTATTAACCTCCTCAATTCCCTTGGATTGCTCACTGGAGGCCACATCAATCTCGCCGACGAGCACACCAACCTTGCCGGAGGTTTCGGCTACTTTGGAAAACTCCGCATTTGTTTTTTCGACCAGTTCTGCCCCACCTGCGACCTTCTTGACTGTGCCTTCAATAAGATCCGCCGTGTTCTTGGCGGCATCGGCAGACCGCATCGCGAGATTCCGCACCTCTTCCGCAACCACGGCGAATCCGGCGCCCGCCTCACCCGCCCTGGCAGCTTCAACGGCAGCGTTCAAGGCAAGAAGATTGGTCTGGAAGGCGATTTCATCGATGGTCTTGATGATCTTCTGTGTCTCCTCACTCGCCTGAGATATGTCTTCCATTGACGCAGTGAGGTCGGCCATGGACTGTGCGGCGTTTTTAACGACCTCTCCCGACTCCTGCATCAGTTTATTCGCCTGATTGGCGTTGTCGGCGTTTTGCTTTACCATGGAGGCCATCTCTTCAAGTGATGATGATGTCTCCTCCAGTGACGAGGCCTGTTCAGCAGAACCTTCAGCCAGTTGCTGGCTCGATGATGCGATCTGGCCGGAAGCGGAACCCACCTGGTCGGACGCTGCCGTGGCCTGGGTGAGCGCATCTTGAAGGTTTTCTATCATCGTATTAATGTTTTCTTTCATTTTTGCATATGCGCCATGGTATTCACGGTTCATACTTTTGGTGAGATCCTTGTTTGCCGCAGCCTCAAGAACCATCCCACCGTCCTCTTCAATCAGCGATTTTAGCGCCTCTATGCACTGATTCAGGTTGTTCTTGATCTCGTTGAAGTCACCCTTGTACTCGTCGGTGATCTTCTCGGGAATGTCGCCCTTGGAGATCCTGTCAACATACTCGGCGGCTACGTTCAACGGACCGATTACCGCGTCTAATGTGTCGT
>JAFDAE010000397.1 GCA_019314005.1 Deltaproteobacteria bacterium
GTACGACTCCTGAAGGTTCTATCGATCCTTATGCAGGTAAGCCAGAAGCTGATATGTCCAAGATCGAAGAAAACGGTTTCTTCAATCACAAAGAACAGAACGGCTATCGTGATGGCGATCCTAGCGAGCTAATCAAGCTTTAATTTTTTTAAGTTTAAAATATTTAGATAGAGGAAAAGATCATGGCAGGAGAATTTGGTAATCCTGAAGTAGTAGAAGAAGAAGTAGATATTCTTCTTATTGGTGGTGGCATGGCTTGTTGTGGTACAGCGTTTGAAATTCCACGCTGGATCGAAGCATCAGGCGCTGACATTAAAGTTAGACTGGTTGATAAAGCCGCTATGGACCGTTCTGGTGCAGTTGCACAGGGTCTGTCTGCGATCAACACCTACATTGGTGGTGAGCAGGATCCGGCTGACTACGCTCGTATGGTTTCAAACGACCTTATGGGTATTACTCGTGATGACCTGGCATATGACCTGGGTCGTCATGTTGACGAATCTGTTCACTTGTTCGAAGAGTGGGGTCTGCCTATCTGGAAGACTGACGAAAACGGTGAGCGTTTTGACGGTTCTAAAGGTATGACACCTCTGAAAGACGGTGGCAAGCCTGTACGTTCTGGTAAATGGCAGATCATGATCAACGGTGAATCCTATAAATGGATCGTCGCTGAAGCTGCCAAGAAAGCTCTCGGCATCGAGAACATTAGTGAGCGTATCTTCATTGTTAGGCTGATCAACGACAAGAATGATCCTAGCCGCATCGCTGGTGCTGTTGGTTTCTCAACTCGTGACAACAAGATTGTTGTATACACTGCCAAGGCAATTCTTCTTGCTGCCGGTGGTTGTGTAAACATCTTCCGTCCACGTTCTGTTGGTGAAGGTACTGGTCGTGCCTGGTACCCAGTATGGAATGCTGGTTCTACTTACTCAATGGCTGCTGAAGCAGGCGCTGAGTTAACACTGATGGAAAATCGTTTCGTACCTACTCGTTTCAAAGACGGTTATGGTCCTGTTGGCGCATGGTTCCTGTTATTTAAATCACAGGCTACTAACGCTTATGGCGAAGCTTACATGCAGAAGAATAAAGCAATGTTGGATGACTATCCTCCATACGGTGCGGCTGCAGTACCTGCTTCCTGTCTACGTAATCACTTGATGTTGAAAGAGATGAAAGACGGTAACGGTCCTATCTGGATGGACACAGTGACCGCGCTGGCTAACCTGCGTGAAACGCTGACTCCACGTGAAGTTAAGCATCTGGAAGCAGAAGCATGGGAAGATTTCCTTGATATGTGTGTTGGCCAGTGTGGTATCTGGGTTGGTGAGAACATTGAGCCTGAGAAGAAGAATTCTGAGCTGATGCCTACCGAACCATATCTGTTAGGTTCTCACTCTGGTTGTTGTGGTATCTGGACTTCTGGTCCTACTGATGTTGGCGCGCCAACAGAAGAAGGTCTGGGCGAAGGTATTCCTGATCACCTACCATCTGGCTGGAACTGGGGCTATCGTGGTATGACTACAGTAAGTGGTCTGTTCACAGCTGGTGACGGTGTTGGCGCTTCTGGAAACAAATTCTCTTCAGGCTCTCATGCTGAAGGCCGTATGTGTGCTAAATCTATGGTTAAGTACATTCTGGACAACAAAGACTTCAAGCCTGAACTAGATACTTCAGTAGAAGATCTGGTTGCTGCTGTCATCAAGCCAGTTAAAACTTACCTTGAGCATAAAGACTACAGTACAGCGATCGATGTTAACCCTAACTACATCACTCCAAAAATGCTGCAGTTCCGTTTGCAGAAAATTATGGATGAATATGTAGCGGGTTGTGCAACGTACTACAACACTAACGCCGAAATGATGAAAGTAGCCGGTGAAAAGATCGACATGCTTAAAGAAGATGCTGAGAAGATGCGTGCTAAAGACCTTCACGAATTACTTCGTGCATGGGAAAACTATCACCGCATCCTGACTGCTGAAGCTCATCTGAAACACATCGAGTTCCGTCAGGAATCTCGTTACCCTGGTTTCTACTACCGCACTGACAAGAACTTCGTTGATGAAGAAAACTGGCATTGCTTTGTAAATTCAATTTACAGTAAAGAAACTGGAAAATGGACTTGTTTCAAACGTGCACACGTTGATCTTGTCGACAAGAGCAAGCTGTTCAAGTAAGTTATTATTTGACAGTATGAGCTGTATAAAAAGTCCGGATACCGCAAGGTATCCGGACTTTTTTGTTGGTAATCAATAAGTAATCGTTATATTAATGACTTACCAGGATTAATAAGCCATATGGTCAATGATACGATTAGTGTATAATTCGTGACCAGATTTTAGTTTGAATTCATTGTGCGTTACTTAGGTAACAAACAAGTAGCATAAAGCAGGTAGAGGTAGATTATGAGTTTGATAGATGATTCCCCGTTTGGTAAAAGCCCGGTTGCCCCGGTTCAGTATGGCCCGGAAGCTGAGTTCAGTTTTCGTTGTCATAAAGATGTCGGTTGCTGGAATGCATGTTGTAAGCAGATTGATATCGCGCTCACACCTTATGATATTGTGCGGCTGA
>JAFDAE010000398.1 GCA_019314005.1 Deltaproteobacteria bacterium
GCCTCCAGTGATAAATCCGAGGGCACGTTTTATAATTATGACTGCCTGAATGATAAATTGCGATTAATAGGTAATGCTACTTCCGGGCTGGATGAAAATGAGATGGCAGAGATGGATTGACGATTCATGGATATTTAACCATCCCCAAAGGTATGGAGGAAAAAGATCTGCCGGTCATAGTCAATCCTCACGCGGGGCCACAGTGGCGTAATTCATGGGGATTCAATGAATTTGTACAGTTTTACGCGAACAGGGGATATGCCGTATTACAAGTCAATTTCAGAGGTTCTGAAGGGTATGGAAAGAAATTCATGCAGGCCGGTTTCAGGCAATCGGGCCTTAAAATGCAGGATGACATTACCGATGGAGTTACCTGGCTGATCGATAACGGCATTGCTGATAAAGACCGGATTGCAATCTATGGTTTGAGTTTTGGAGGCTCCGCTGCTTTGTCCGGAATTACTTTTACTCCTGATCTGTATGCCTGTGGGATTGATTTCTGGGGCACATCGAATTATTTCACGTGGTACAACAATTTTCCTCCTCAATGGAAACCATACATGGCAGAAATTCACAGACGTTGGATAGATCCTTCTGTCGATAGTCTTCAAATGTATCAAACCTCCCCGGTATTCCATGTCGAGAACATAAAAGCTCCTCTTCTCATTGCTCAATCGGCCAATGACAGAAGGGTCAGGCTGGAACAATCAGAGCAAATGGTAGAAGAATTGAAGAAACACAATAAGGAATATGAATATGTTTTGTTACAGGGAGAAGGACACGCGCTGACCAACGAGAAAAAAATAATTAAGTTAATGAAAAGAGTCGAAGCGTTTCTGGCTAAACATATGCCATCCTCCTGACAGGAGGATGCTGCGGTGTTGAAAATGTCAAACTGCCGATCGAAGTCAAATTGAGTATTTAATGACCAGGGCGGATTAAGGCGGCACGTTTGCCACACACCTGTTCGAGTCCGGGTATGACATCCTGACGGTTCATGAATTATTAGGACACAGAGATGTTAGAACGACGATGATCTATACTCATGTATTGAATCGAGGGGGCAAGGGTGTCCGAAGTCCGGTGGATACACTGTAGCAGAGGCATAAAAGGAGACGAGGTGTTATCGATAAACTGCATATCACCTTTAATTAAAAACGAATGTTATTGTAAGTTTTGGCTGAATAGGCTGTTACGGTGGGAATAGGGAAACAACTCCGATGTATATATGGACAGTTTGGAAGATAAAAGGTTATTATGAAGAAACAATATATATAGTAGATGGCGCGGATTACCATCCGTTTAATGCTCGTTATACAGTGCAAATTTTATTGGATCTAGAACTGTCACTCTGAATCGGGACAAGAAACAGATCAAGATTGTCAGCTAGCGTCAGAAAGCAAAATTAGCAAGCTCATAACAAAATGGAGGATGGCATGGAAAACGCACTTATGGCAGTACAGTTAATATTTTATCTCATGGGCGGCTTGGGGTTATTTTTCTTAGGCGTTGGTGTGCTATCATTTGTGGATGTCTATAAGAAAAAGAATGAGTAGTTTCGCGATATCATGAATTGGCTTCGGCTGTTGAATAAGAAGGTGATCGAATTGGGAAAGCGTACTATCTTCTTGATTGCTCTTACCGCGATAATTTTAGATTGTACTTCCATCCATGACAAGGTGGTCATAACTCCAGCTGCGGGAGTGGAGAATATTCCAACCGAGATAGCAATTTATCCCATGCTGACTTCCGAGCGAGTACATGTAATCGCACATCCAGATAAGCGAGTGAGATTGTTATCAGCGAGCACTAGGGTCAGCGATGATCGATTGTATATAGTTGCTCCGGCGGAGACGAAGCTTGTCTCAAACATTCACAGCCAACTTTTTACAAGTCGTCTTTCAGCCAATTTATCCAGCAGAGGATTTAATGAACGTGAAATATCTAAATAAGAGGTATTTGAAGAACGGAGGAAGTGCCATGAACGGTTCGAGGTCCAGCTTCACATGCGTCATCGTCCTGTTGTTGGTTGTTGCCCTGGCGGCCAGTGCGAGAAGCGATCCCCACGGATTCCTCGTTGCCTGGGGAGACACCTCCTATGGTCTGTGCGACATTCCCTCTGCGGACAGTACTTTCGTGGCCGTTGCCGCGGGCAGTCGGCACGCTCTTGCTATCCGCGAGGGGGGCGTGGTCGTCGGCTGGGGTTATGACGGAATGGGCCAGTGCACCCCGACTGGGCTGAACGAGCACTTTGCGGTCGTAGACGGTGGAGAGTGTCACAGCGTCGGAACGCGCGACGCCGCCTCGTTGTATTGGCTTGAATGCTGGGGATGCAACGGACTCGGTCAGGCTTTCCACTCGGGCATGGGTTTCGTGGACGTTAGGGCCGGATGGCATCACAGCGTTGGACTGCTGAGCGGCGGCACGGTCGTGGCTTGGGGAGACAATGCTCTCAATCAGTTGGCAATTCCGTCTCCCAACACGGACTTCGTGGCCGTGGCGGCTGGAGCGTTTCATTCCGTCGCGCTGAAGGCCGACGGTTCGGTTGTCTGCTGGGGTCACAACA
>JAFDAE010000078.1 GCA_019314005.1 Deltaproteobacteria bacterium
CTTTTTGTAGAATTTGTCATCAAAGGCCTTTAAATCAACATTCGCGGCGTGCAAGTATGGATGAAACGCGTCAAGTGCCTCGATGGTCATGTAGCCATTAGAGACAAAGATATTCTTTAGCCCCTTCTCAGTGGCAAGCTTTGCGGTATCATAAGCGAATTCAAAAAAGCCGTCTCCTTCGAGTTCGGTAATGGTATCACTTTCCGCCACGCCGTATCTTACTTTATTCCCTGTAGCGAATCGGTAAAACTTCATTGTCCCCACACTCCCTCAACAATGGACCCACAATTTGGACATTTTCCATCGGCAATCGTATTTCGGGAGATTTGAAATCCGAATCGTTCTATCAAGGTTGCTTTACAATTGTGACATATTGTATTTTCACCAATATCTCCAGGCAAATTCCCCGCATAAACATATCGGAGTCCGGCATCCAAACCAATCTTGCATGCTTTGTGGACCAGTTCCGGAGGGGTGCTCGGCTTGTCTAAAAGCTTATAGGTAGGATAAAACCGGCTGACATGCCAGGGGGTTTCCGGCCCGAGCGACTCTACAATGAATGCGGCAAGTTTTTTTAATAATACTTCATCATCATTCAGGCCGGGAATTAAAAGAGTGGTTACTTCCAAATGGATGTTCAAGGCCTTCATATGTTTCAGTGTTTCAAGTACCGGTTTTAGTCGCGCACCGCAGATCTTTTTGTAGAATTTGTCATCAAAGGCCTTTAAATCAACATTCGCGGCGTGCAAGTATGGATGAAACGCGTCAAGTGCCTCGATGGTCATGTAGCCATTAGAGACAAAGATATTTGAAACGCGTCAAGTGCCTCGATGGTCATGTAGCCATTAGAGACAAAGATATTTTTTAGCCCCTTTTCAGTGGCAAGCTTTGCGGTATCATAAGCGAATTCAAAAAATATGGTCGGCTCCGTATAGGTGTATGAAATGGTCTTGCATCCCCTGGCAAGCGCCGCTTCCACTACCGCATCAGGGGTGCTTGTATCCCCCAAAATGATGCCACGGTCGTGCGGCATCTGAGATATGTCCGCATTCTGGCAGAAGAGGCAGCGGAAGTTGCATCCTGCGGTGGCTATAGAGTAAGAAAGGGAGCCCGGATGAAAGTGAAAAAGGGGTTTCTTTTCAATAGGATCTACGTGTTGAGCGATCAATTTTCCGTATACCAGGCTCATTAGGGCCCCGCCCTGGTTTTCACGGACTCCGCAGATACCCCGCTTCCCGTCTTGAATTGTACAGCGATGGTTGCAAAGATTGCAATGTACTTCGTTGTCCTTCAACTTTTTATATAGTACAGCCTCTTTCATAGCTCCATTCCCCCAAATGGGTCGATCCGGTCTCTGATTACTCCTGTTGCCATATCACTTCTTTTTTTTGTATAGTTGAGCGTAACTTCAATATTTTTAGTCTGATACGTAGGGAGCAGTGGAATAATCATCCCGATAAAGGCTCCAAAGGGAGACCTCTGTATCAGAGTCCAACGTTCCAATCTCTTTGTATAAGACCGTAACTTCGCAGGAAATAGCGAGACGGTCCTCCACGAAATAGGCGCATCACCCACCACTGATCGTACCTGTTTCTGGAGTCCCCATACGCTGGAAAAACGCGCCTTGTTATAAATAGTCTCTGTAAAGATCCCTCTTATTCTTCTTTCTATTCCCTTTAATGCGTACGTATTTAATACCCCCAAAAAGACCCTGTCTCTCGCAACTCTGCACGCTTCTTCAATCGCCTTGATCGGATTTTCTGTAAATTCGAGTGCAGTTATCAATGTGACGATGTCAAATGCATTATCCTCGAATGGAAGGTCCTCGGCAACGCCACGTCGCAGTTCAGCCCTGTGTCCTAATTTTTGTCTGGCGATATCGAGCATGTAGGGTGAGGGATCAAGGCCGGTCACATACAATTCCATATCAGCAAAAAAATTGAGATGGGTCCCTGTGCCGCATCCAATGTCAAGAAGGCGTTCACCTGGCTGAGGCGATAAGAGCTTTACAATCAGCTCATTTTCCAGTTCAAAGACAAACTTGTTCTTTGGGTCCTCAAACCATTTATCATAACCTCGCGCGGTCTTGAAATCAAAGACGTAGTTCATGTCAGTATTAAATTAATTTTACCAAATGGGTCGAATTTCTGAAATACCTAATCCAAAAAAAAGAATTTAGCAAGCGGAAAGCTCTCTATTAAAAGTAAAAGCGCTTGACTTTGCCCCCTGTTGCTTCTATAAATTATTGCAATTTGCTTTTCTTAATCTGACGTTAACTTGTGTTTACTCAGAAATGGTAGATTTTGTCCCAAGACAAGGCCGCACATCCCGCCCTGGCGGGACGGAGAACGCCGTATTGGGGCAAAAGGTGCCATTTGTGGATGGACACCATGGGGGTATTTTGCATGGCCAGTGTCAATAAAGTAATCCTTGTAGGAAATTTGGGAAGGGATCCTGAAATTCGTTATACGGCAAGCGGAACTGCTGTAGCAAACTTTAGCATTGCAACTACTGATAACTGGACCAATAAGGACGGTACAAAAGAAACACGGACTGAATGGCACCGTATAGTCGCTTGGGGACGTCTTGGAGAAATCTGCGGCGAATACCTTTCCAAAGGAAGGAGTGTATACATTGAAGGCCGTATCCAGACAAGAGAATGGGAAGATAAAGAAGGTAATAAAAGACAGACTACAGAAATCGTTGCTAATCAGATGCAAATGTTAGGAGGGAAAGGGTATACGGAATCCTTACCAGAAGAGCCGCCATCAGCAGCCAACAATAATACAAAGACCGAAATTAAACAAGACGATATCCCGTTCTAAGTCGTCAAGTAAAAATAACTTATACATCTTGCTTGTCCTTTTGCTTGTTTTCTGTGTTCCGTCAAGGCTTACATAACTCGTTATGCGCGCCTTAACGCGCCTTTAAAACAAACAAAATTACGGCGTAATCCGTACAACTTATTTATACTTGCCTCCTAAGCTTTCAAAAACTTAATCCTTCTTTTCGTTTTCCAGTTTTGCTGCATCCTCTTCATCTGGTTTCTCTTCCACCTCTTTTGTTGCCTTTTTGAAATTTTTGATCCCCTTGCCAATCCCGCTTCCAATCTCTGGGAGTTTCCCAGCTCCAAATATAACAAGGATAATGATCAAAATTATAATCAATTCCGGCATACCAATACCAAACATGCGGACGTACCTCCTGATTATTTCATGTATTTAAACTTCTTAAATGTAGATTACTTTTTGCCCATTGTCAAGAACTCGACATCGTTAACAAAACCTATTTTTGTTTCTAACTGATGCATAGTTCTTGATATTTTTGTTATAATGAGTAAATATTAAATATTAGAAAGTTGTGTCGATAAACAGGTGGCATCTCAAGTTAAACACCACACAGGAATTGCATTATGGGTATCAGCGCCGATAAACATAAGGCTGATGGATTACCAACAGTATCTATAGGAATAGTTGCGGTCTCTACATCAAGGACTCTTCTGGAAGATGAGAGTGGGCAATGGATATCTAAAGCTGTAAAACTTAGGGGCCATACCGTCTTAACTCACCAAATAGCGCCGGATAAAGCCAAAACAATACAAAGCGTTGTTCGCGCTGTCATCAATAAAGAAAAACCTCAGGTATTAATAGTGACCGGAGGAACCGGAATAAGTTCTACTGACGTAACAATAGAGGCTATTCGCCCTCTTTTTTGTAAGGAGCTTACCGCATTTTCAGCCCTGTTTTCTCAACTGAGCTATTATGAAATTGGCTCCGCGGCTCTCCTTTCCCGTGCCACTGCCGGGCTGATTGAAAAAACAGTGACGTTTTGCCTGCCTGGTAGCCTTGATGCATGCAAGCTTGCATTGGAGGCCCTTATTTTCCCTGAAATGGGACACCTTGTAACACATGCCGAGCAATAGAGACCTTTGCATAACTGCCATTTCTCCGTGATGCGGCGTCAGGCTTCAAACTTTAATCCTCAAAATACCTAATGTATTCCTCCGGTTAAAGTTTTTGCCTTCCTTGCCTGACGAAAAAATGTCGCGTTATGCAAAGGTCTCCAATAAAAAAGCGCATGAGCCAATTTAGCTTCACGCGCTTTTTTTATATATGATGTGTTCGGGATAATGTTAGTGATGTCCGCCTTTTTTCAAATCAATAAAGCTCTTAATTGCAGCGTAAGTAAGGCCCATCCCTAAAATCGACAGAGCATACCAAAGCGCCCCGTGAAATACCATATGACCGAGATCCCAATGCCACTCAAAGGAGAAAGGAAACATAGCTAATATACCCCTTTCGATTGACGATTTCCGATTGAAGATTGACTATTTAATGAACAATCTTTTGCTTAGTCAATAGTCAATCTCCACTCTTCAATAGTCAATCTTCAATAATCAATAATCAATCTTCAATCCCAATACCCCTACGGATTTAATTCTTTCTCCTGAGGAAAGACAGGGAGATACCGATAGGATAACGATATTAAGATTGCGCCGTATGCAAACGGGGCCAGTGATGTAACCCATTCCGCCCAGTTCGGGATGTAATTTACGAACTTGTCAAATGGCATTACCGGCAGGGCAAGCGCCTGCACCGTCATTACATAACGATTCAAACATATGCCGATACAAGTCAGTATAGCGGCGGGAATCAACAGCATGTTGTTGTTGCGTCCCTTTTCGGTAATGAGAATAGCGGCCGGAATGGCGCCACAAAACCCGAGTTCCGCGATGAGAATCCAAATTGTAAAGGGTGCCTGCGGGTAAAAATCCATGAAGCTCACTCCCATATTAGGCGCGGTTACCATTGCCCAGTAGACAGTATCGAGTGTCTTCACCAATAGATAACCAACCAGGAGCCATCCGGAAACCTTGGCCAGTTTTACAATAACATTTTGTTTGACTAATTTTTTCCTTGTGATCAGCTCAGTAATCCGCGTGACCAAGATGGTGAAACAGGGACCGCAGGCAATGGCCGAAAAGATAAAGAGGAAAAAGGTCGTAGGCCAAATAGCAAAATGTTGCCTAAAGGCAAAGGGACGTCCGAAGAGAACTCCGGCGACCCCGCCTAATGAGCCCTGGTGGAAGAACGACAAAAAGGCGCCTGTCGCGGCAAAAACCGCCATAATATGATGAAGATTATGGCTGAAGTGGTGAACAAGAGGAATCTTGTCAAGCTGCCTGTTTTCCAGGACCAAAGGAATATATTCAATCGTAAGAACCATGAAGTAAGCCGAAATGCAGAATGCCACCTCTGTCAACATCGAATGTACATTGGCGTGCCAGAAGATGTGCCAACCACGGAGCGGTTGTCCGATGTCGAGCGCCAGGATGGCCAAGGCGGAACTGTAGCAGATAAAACCTATGATCACTACAAAATTTATAATAGGCTTAAAGTCTTCTATCCCGAGGATGTACCGCATAAAGCCGGTAAAAAAAGCCCCCGCCCCGAGCGCGATAATAGCAAGGTCGGCGGTGATCCAGGCGCCAAATCCAAAGTAATCATTCAGGTTTGTCTGATTTAAGCCTTTAAGCCAGCACACACCCGCGCCTGCTAACGCCCACAGCATCAAGAGAGACCAAAAGCCAATCCAGAGGGCGAACTTCCCGAACGAACAACGCTTAACGCCTTCGGGTATCAATGCAGAATCCATATCAGCTACTCCTCTAAAATCACTTGTTGTTAATGATTAATAGGTTACTTACTCTTTTCTCCTTTAAGATAATTATCACCCGCCCTGCGGACCCAGCTTCGCGTGGACATGTAATAGACCTTCGGGTTTGTCCCTAATCTTTCAAGGAGTCGAAAAGCATAAGGGCTCTTTTTCAGCTTATAAACCCCATGCTCGTGATTGTTCAAGTCGCCAAAGGTAATAGCGTCTGCCGGACAGGCCTGAGTACATGCAGTCTGATACTCATGCTCGTGGATCTCCCGACGTCCTTCCACATAGGCCTTATCACGTGCCCTTTGAAATCGATGAAAACAGAACGTACATTTTTCCACGACACCCCGCATCCGAGGTGATACATCCGGGCTCAAAGCCTTCTCCATATTCTCCGGCCAAACCGGATCCCACCAGTTAAAATACCGGGCGTGATAGGGACATGCCGCCATACAATACCGGCATCCGAAACATCGTGTAGGGACCTGGCTCACAATACCTGTTTCAAAATCATAATCAGTAGCAACAGCAGGGCACACTGAAACACACGGCGAATGACCATGATCACCTTCACAATGCATGCACGGCCGTGGAAAGTAGCAAATATCTATATCGGGATATGATTTTCCGTTCGTTGCCTTAAAGACACGCATCCACGCTGTGCTGACAAGTTTGTCGGATTCATCCTTTCTAAAAGGGACATTATTTTCCGTCATGCATGCCACCATGCACGCGCCACATCCCGTACACTTGTCCAGGTCGATGACCATTCCGTATTTGTACTTCTCTGTATGTCCGTGAGCGCCTTCTTTATGTTCCTCTTTCATCGTTACCTCTTCCTCGTTTACCTTTTCATTATATGCTTACAAGGCTGGCTCTACTTCCCCAAGCAATGTCCAGACCAGAAACAGGATCTTCTGCCATCCCGATGACGTCATTTGCATTAACCCCTTTACCACTCAGGTAATCATCATAAGCAGAGTGTCCCAATCCGGTCGGTATAGCAACAACGTCGGGCCTTACCCCCTCGTACAGATGTGCTCTGACCTTTACTTCCCCTGAGGGGGTCTTTAGCATCGCCACTGTCCCTTCGGAAAGTCCATAGGCGGCCGCCGTCTTTGGGTTGATCTCAACAAAGATATCGTTATTCTTTAAGACCGTCTCTGCCACAGTTTTTGTCAAGTATGGAGGATTTGCGACTGCCCCGTCAGCCAATCGAGTTGACTCGATTGGGATCAATACCAATGGATATGAATTTGGATCTCCTTCAAGTACAACGGGTTTGTAACTCCCTGTTGCAAGAAATTCGAACTTCCCTGAAGGAGTCTTAAAGCCACGAGCCCAATCAGAAGGTTTATAACTGGGATCTTTCCAATAGCCTTCCCTTACCAGGGTATTCCACTTTTCTCCCATGGTCTTTCTCAGCAGAGATTTATAGTTATCCCATACAAAAGAATCTGCAACACCATCTATTGATTTCCCAAGCGCGATCACTGTATCGCCCACATGTTGAGTATCATACTCAGGATCAACCACAGGGCGGCTTAACCCTATAATAGGAACATTCAGACCAACCGGGGTAGGAACATCTTCATATTGCTCAAGGTTGATATGGCTGGGAAGTATGAAATCAGCATGTTGTGCTGTCTCATCCATATGAGATGCAAAGCTCACAATAAAAGGAATGCTGTCAAGCGCCTCTGCAACCGCTGCCCTATTGTGTGCCGTGTAATAGGGATTTGCTCCATAAACCAGAAGAGCGGATAGGTCGTATGCCCCCTTCCTCGTATTCAGCAGTTCAGGCAATTGATTGAACAGCGATTCAGTCGCCGGGAAGGCTTTTGTACCGGCCCGGTCAAAGCGTGGTCGTATCACCCCGCGTTTTGCGATAGTGTCTTGTTCCACAGCAGGCCATGCGTTGGTTCGCACTTCAGGAAGCGCCAGGACCCCACCGGTTTTGTTAATATTGCCTACCAAGGCATTAAGGGCATAAATTGCCATGAACTCGTTCGGTGAGTAGCCTTTAAGGACCATGCGTTTAAGGCCTTTATGGGCCTTCCCACTGTCATCGGTCCAGTCCTCAAAACCAAAGCAATGATTCATTACAAAATTTTTATTGTAACGTCTTTCTTTGATGATTACATGCGCTAATCCAAGAGCAAGGGCCGCCTCTGTTCCAGGTACAATCGGAACCCACACATCAGCCTTAGCAGCCGTATTGGAAAGACGCGGCTCAATCTGGACAACCTTTGCATTCCCTTTAGCGGCTTCTTCCCGCCAAGTGCTATTTGCTCTAAAAACACGAACAGGAGATCCCCACCCATCTATGAGGCCGCTGCCAAAGCTTAAAATATAACGGGCATTTTCCAGATCATATCCTACCGAAGCGTTCTCGCCTTGCATCAACTTTAGCCCAAGCTTTTCAGTATCTTCCGAGGATGGCATTGAAATAAAATTTGGAGAGCCATAGGCCGTCAAAAGGCGTTTGAAAAGTTGTGGGACAGTCCCTCGGTCCTTTCCTGATATGCATGCTACGGTATGGGCCGACCCATTTCGTCGTATCTGGCTCAGTTTCTTAGAAATCTCTGAAATAGCGGCACTCCAGGATATCTCTTCCCATTTTCCTTCGCCCCTATTCCCTGCCCGTTTCAGCGGGCCTTTTACCCTTGCCCCTCCATACAACTGATACAACCCGGCTACCCCGAGGATACATATTCCACCATCATTGATCGGGTGTCCCTCTGTACCCTCGATTTTAACTGCACGGTTTTTTACTTTCCGTACCGAGATCCCGCACCCACCCGGGCAGAGCGTGCAGACCGATTTCTCTATATTCACCTCTCCCACCGGAGGCACAGGGACCTCTATGGGGAGCCCGCGAAAAGTCTGCGACCATATGCACGAATCATCCATCAACTTCCATGGCAGGGGTGAAAACGTAATCCCGGCTCCAGCGCCCAAACAGAATTGTAAAAAGCCTCGTCTACCCAAACTCATAATATTTTCCCCTTATCGATTCAGATCAGAAAAAAATTTTATTTTAACGACCTCTATTTATTTGTGGCATACAAAACAGGCCTGGCGCGTGCCGTGCTCGTCATGGCATTCGGCACAGTCGTCCATCTTCATCCGATCCCACGTATTTGTTTTAAAACCACCGATGCTTTTCCCCCATATGTTACGACTGTAACCGGTTATCCGGTTTTCCTCGTAAATCTCTGAGTGGTCCGATTCTCCTATCATGCCGTGACAGGTCTTGCACTCCAATTCTCCCATTTTGACATGCGCGGCATGTGAGAAAAAGACACAGTCCGGCTGTCTAGAATAGACCAACCAGGGGATCTCTTTATTCGGCTCCACGTAATTTTCGATCAGCTTAATCTCTTCAGGATCTTCACCCTGGGCCTCTTCATGGCATTCCACACAATTGCTCAATTCCGGAATACCGGAAAAACTACCGTCCTCTCGAAAGTAATGACAGCTTTCGCAATCACCGGTTGCATCCAGATGGATGCTGTGGCTAAAATCTATAGGCTGTTTTTTCTGGGAATAAAGTAATTTTGGAAAGATGCTCCACCCTACAAATAGGCTCACAGCCAAGCCGACAATAAAAAAAACAATCACAATTGGTGAAGATGCAGCGGATTCCTTTTTTTCATGTTGTGCATTCATGGAAACTCCCAATCGATAAGAAATTAAACATTAAGGTAACGTTAATAATTTGGTCGGCTCAATACCAACGTAACGTCCGCCACCTCCTTTTCAGTAATGTTGAATGGGCGTAAACAGTTTTGTGTTAGCACGAGCGATAAAAGGGGTAAGAAAAATTAGCAACTCTTTTACCCTGTTGCCTAAAGTTTGTCAAGAAAAAATCGCTATTTTTTTCAAACATTAAGTGAAGTAAACTGCGCTAAAGCAGATATGGTGCGCTAAAATAGATGAAGTGAGCTAAAGCAGATGAAGTGAGCTAAAGTTTAAAGTGCCTAAAGTGAGTCCCGCCTTGGCGGGATTAAGGAATGCGCTTTCAGCGCAGTCAATATATAAATTGGCAGAACACCTTAACTTTAGGCACTTCACACTTTAGATCACTATGAGACCTTTGCATAACGCGACATTTTTCCGTCAGGCAAGGAAGGTAAAAAATTTAACCGGAGGAATACATTGGGTATTTCGAGGATTAAATTTTGAAGCCTGACGCCGCATCACGGGAAAAGGGCAGTTATGCAAAGGTCTCACTATAATTACTGAGCATAGCTATGAAGTCCTGGAAGGATGTAGTTGACCCCAAAATAGGTAAACATAACCGCTATGAAGCCGATGATCGAAAGAAAGGCAATCCGTTTCCCGCGCCACCCTCTTACCATTCTGGAGTGGATCAAGGTGGCGTAGATAAACCACGTAATTAATGACCAGGTCTCTTTTGGGTCCCAAGACCAATAGCTCCCCCATGCGGAGTTTGCCCAAACAGCCCCTGTAATGATACCCATGGTCAGGAAAAGAAACCCAAGCGTGATGGTTTGGTATATCAGCCTGTCAAGAATTCTTACGGCAGGGAATTGATTTAAAAAACTATCCTTCCCTTCATCGCCGCTTGCCTTCATAAGATACATAATTGCGACCCCGAAAGAGACAGCAAAGGCGGCGTAACCTATAAAGCATGTAATAACGTGGATAATCAGCCAGTTACTCTTAAGCGCCGGAATCAAGGGCGATATCCGGTCTTCAATGTGAGGAGAAAGAGATGCGTAGGCTATCGCAAAAAAGGCAAGAGGCCCTGCAACCCCTCCGATGCTTTTATTTTTGTATTTGTATTCAATCAAAAGATAGAGCAAAATAATCGACCAGGAAAAAAATACAAGGGACTCGTACATATTGGACAGGGGCGCATGCCCGTGCCCTGCGCCCATCTGATACGATTCCACCCATCGGAGTATAATGCCGACAGTATGCCCCAGGAAACCAAGATAGGTCGTTATAGTGGCCAGCTTTCCTATAATCGGTTTTTTAAAAATCCATGTCGTAATATAGAAAAAAGAGGCAGCGCCATAAATAAACGTTATGATGGATAGTAGGTAAGAACTGTTCATAATAAAACCTATTTGCCTTTCGTTTCAGCTGATAGCAAGAAAGGAAATTTTCTCTTTTTACTATCAGCTATTCTTATGATAGCAACTGAAGCCCTTCTGTTATTTTTTCTACCTTGTCTTCAAAAGCAAGCCGATTTTTGTTGGCAGTGCCGGCTATTGTTACTCGACTGCCCTCCTTGTCACGAACAACCTGTACAAAAAGACGGTTGTGCGACATAAAAAATGTAATACTGATTCCGATAATGAGGAGGATGCAGCCGGCATAGACAACCCAAACCCCGGGGTCGGCTGTTACTTGAAGCCCCGTGTAATAAACTTCAGGATAACTTTCAATAGAAAACAGATAGCGCCCTTTGCGCATCCGATCCATATTCGGATAGTTCTTAAACAACCGGAAAGCTACCGGCGGCTTTCCATCATCCACAAGCTGGACCTGAAACGCCGGGCCGGCGTTCATAAAATCGGATACAAATTGAACAATTTTAAAATACCCTTGATTATCCGGAAGGTTGATCTTTTTATGCAATGGCGCCTCAATACTTTCAGGCTTTCCGGCCTTATAGTCCACGAGTTTCAGCGTCACCCGGTCCGGGGGAAGTGTGCCGTAACCCGACTGATAAAAGCTGACCCCCTTGTATCGAAGTGGATCATTGACAACAATAGATCGTGTCAACACCTCCTGTCCGTTTTCAATAATAGTTAAAGAAGATTTGTACTCTTTGGGCATTCCTGAATCATAAAAGGTTGCCTTAAATTCATTACATCGGAGGGCAAAATCTAACTGATAAGGTTTACTGTTTTCTCGGAGCCGGATGTGATCCACAGTCTCACCCTCGGGTATATTGACCCAGCCGTTATACCCGAACAACGATCCAAATATTGCCCCTATGAAAAGTATGATGATACTCAGGTGAACAATATAGACCCCCATACGGGTCCATCGTCCCCGTTCAGCATAAAGAACAAAACCTGCATCGGTTTCCTCTGAGTGGCAGTAACGCAATTTTTTAATAATATATGATTCGTATACAGATTTAAGTTTTTCCGGGGATGAAGGAATAATAAATGAGTCTTTCCTCCTAATATTATTGAAGCGTTTTTTATTAAATTTTGGGTTCTTAACAGAGACTATTCTCCATACAGTGGGAAGCCGATTAAAAGAACATACTACAAGGTTGATCGTAAGCATCATCAATATGAACAGAAACCACCAGGAATGGTACATATCAAAGAGGCCGAGAAATTTAAAAATCTTGTACAAGGCCTCTCCATACCTTTGGAAGTAACTTGCGGGGTCCTCATTTTGTGGAATGACAGTGCCTATGATGGATGTGACAGCCAAAACTAGCAATAGGACTACGGACAACTTCACAGAAGCAAAAAAAGACCAAATGCGTTCTTTAAAGGACTCCTCTTCTTTTTTCTTTTTCAAATTAGATACTCCTTTCTATGGGACACAGTATTGTATATCAAAAGAAGCCTCTAAAAACAAGGTTGAGGGGATCACAAAAAGTTTTTGGTAGACCTATCGGTTTCTGGTTGCCGGCTCTTGAGTGGAAACGGATAAAATTTTTATTGAGATTGGCTTTTCAGGCGAGACATAAGGAAGTAATAGAAAACTATCTGAATGATCTCTGTACCAAAACCTATCGCATACAAGAGGGCGCGTTGATGGAAAATAAAATGGAAGGCAAAAGAGATTGCAGCGATAATCAAGGAGGCTTGCAAAAGGTTTATAAAGACCCTTTCATAAGCAGGATGTCGCGCCGCTGCAAAAGCGAGCACGGCATGCATCCCTGCCACCTGATCCCTGACCGACCCGATCAGACACTTTGGACACCAGCAATCAAACGATGCTCCATACCATCATCCCACCTGGTTTTCACATAACACGTCTTCTGATCTATCGTAATATCTGAAATTTCCGCGACACCCCTAAAATCAGCACTGAACAATTGAGCGCCGTTCAGAATAGTCCCGCACAGTTTGGCCCCCTTAAAAATAGCAGAGGTAAGATCTGTATTTGAGAGGTTGGCCCCGGTCAAATCCGTACCGGAAAAATTGACTCCGGCCAAATTGCTCCCTGACAGGTCTGCATCGCGAAAATCTGAGCCGCTGAAATTAGCTTCAACAGCCCACACACATCGCATAAGCGCGTTTGAAAAATTGCAACCAATAAAAGTTGCCATCCACATCCTTGCTCTGTCAAGTTTTGCCTTAAGAAAATTCACGTCACGGGCACGCACATAATTGTAATGAATGCTCTCCAAATTGGCTTTTATAAAACTGCTGTAATCTAAGAGGGCGCCTCTAAAATTACTCCCCCAGAAGTTGATCCCGTCCAGATTCAGTTTGTCGTAACACCCACGTACAAAAAATGTATGCTGAAAGGATCGAATCCCCTGACTCAGTTTTTCAACAATATCATTTTTGGTCAATTGAACTGATTGCAACATAATACTATCCTCCACTTATATAAATTTTAGGCCACAGAAATCCCTAAATTCTTTAAAACTGCACTACCATTCCCGCTGATGTGATTCCCGCACCCATAACACCAAAAAGCACCTTGGCCCCCTTTCCGATTCTCCCCTGATCCAGGGCCTCTTTAAGGGCAATCAACGTACAACTGGAGCCGGTATTGGCATACTTATCAATTGTAAGAACAATTCTATCTTCTGTTATCCCAAAAGTCTTGGCAGCAGTCAAAATCGTCTGGAGATTGACCTGATGCGGTAGAAACAGATCAATGTCTTTTCCGGTAAGACCGGTCACCTCCAAGGTCCGGCCGATCGCCTTGGTAAGCTCTTCTGTTGCGGATTTTTCGAAGATTTTTCGGTTGATATTGTCATTGGAGTTCCCCATAGCAATATAACCCTCTTTAAGATTCTTCTCGGTTATCGGAAGCTCCTGATAGACATTGAGCATCCAATGATGCTGGGGATTCGCCTGAAGATACCCTCCCAGGATACCCTCTTTTTCGTCCCCGGTCCATCGCATGACGATTGCCGCAGCTCCATCAGCCACCGCGGGAAGAGAAGTAAGGTACTCCCAATCAAGGAGCCGTGAATAAGTCTCGCCACCGGCCAAGAGGATGTAAGGGGCATGCTCGGACAGAAATCCGGAAGCCATGGCCATTCCGTAAACAGCGCCTGAACATGTTGCATTGATATCGCTTATTGCCGCATTTTCCAAGCCCAACTCATTGGCAATAAAACTCGAGGTAGCCCCTCCCCTGATGGTGTAATAAAAAGAAAAGGAAAGGAAAAAGGCATTGATCAACGATCGCTCCAAACCGGCATCTGCAATAGCATCTTCACATGATTTAATAATAAGGTCATCGTATTTGACGCCATCCTCTGTCGTGCAGGTGCCGGGCCAATGGGTCCAATATCGATTTTTGAAACCTGTCATCTTTTCGATTCGATCAAGATCTATCCCCACTGACTTGGCCATTCCCCTTATGTCATCCCCAAATTGAGCTTTCAGTCCTTCATACAGTCCATTCCCCTTATGTTTTAGGTAGGCTTCTACAATTTTTTCATTAGTCACAGGAGCATACGGGGGAAAGGCAACGCCGATCCCGTCGGATATCCGTATCCCCATCCGTTTACGAACAACCATTCCCATTTCTATCTCTTCTCCTCACCAAGCGGCTGTCCGAGAATTCTGATCCTACTGCAAAAGCATGAGAAACGGCCCAAATTCCCGCAAGTTTTCGTCAAATAGGCCTGCTATTCTCCTCAAATTTGCGAAAATTTTGTTTCGTTCTCACTCTTTTTCGTTACGGACATAATTCTCGGACAGCCTCCTAAGAGACTTTTGTAAAACTGTCGCATTTTGCAAAGGTCTCATCGATTTCCGTTTTGACAGGTTATCATCACTGTAGTAATGATCTTGTTTTCTTCATCTACCTCATAAATTAACCGAAACGGCCCCACCTTGAATCTACGTAGACCCTCAAGTTTACCAAGCATAGCATGTCCCCTGTAGGGGTCTTCAGATAAAATCTTATGAGCGCTCGAGCAAATTCTTTTACTCTCATCAGGGAGTGTTTCCACGCATCGGCGAACCTGATCTGTTACAATAACAGCATAATTCAAAATGTTTCTCCGAACACGTCTTCAAAGGGAAAAATATTTCCTTCCTCTTTTTCTCTTACTCCCTTAACCACTCCCGCCATGAGTTCTTTGTCGGAAAGAATATCGAAAGTAGCCATAAATCGAAAGTATTCATCAAAATTGATCAATACGGCAGACGGCTTACCGCCACGGGTAATAATGTAATGGTTTTGAATCTTTTCCAACTCTTTAACGATCTTTAGAAAGTTTTGTCTCGCATCGGAAACTGTAATAATTTCTGTAGCCACAGCCCCTCCTTGTTTGTACACTGTAATGTACATTTCTTGTTTCAGCCTGTCAACCCTAATCAATCCGATTGCGCATGTTCGCAAATTACTTGACAAAACCGTTTAGACCTTCTATTTTTGAAACATCAATATAATAAGAATATAATTTTTAAATAAGCGTCCATCCAGAAATGGTATCTTTTTTTGTCTTGATATCCGGTGTTCCGCAGGGTTTTTTATCTTGGACGTATCTCGCGTTATGCAAAGGTCTCGACAAGGGTAGCCCGACCAAGGCGGACGTACGGCCTTGTCTTGAGACAAAATCTATTTCTGGACGGACACTAACAGAGGCGGAGGAAAGGTTATGTTAGTAAAAGGATGGATGGCAAGTGATGTAATTTCAGTCGATGAGGAGACTTCCATGATGAAGGCTTCCGTCCTTATGAAAGAGAACAATATTCGTCGTCTCCCTGTAGTGCGCAAGGGGAAGTTGGTGGGGATAGTCACTGACACAGACCTAAAAGAGGCGTCCCCGTCAAAGGCCACCACATTAGATATCTATGAAATAAATTATCTCTTGTCCGAGATTAAGGTCAAAGAACTGATGTCAAAAGAGGTTATCTACGTAAGCCCTGATGAGACCATAGAATTCGCAGCAGTATTAATGCTTGAAAACAAGATTTCAGGGCTTCCGGTCATAAACGACCAGAAAAATTTGATCGGTGTTATCACCGAAACAGATGTGTTTAAAGCGCTGATACATATTACCGGAGTATACAGCGGGAATGTTCAGTTTGCCCTCTGCCTGGAAGACAGACCCGGATCGGTGCATGAAGTCGCAGAGGTCATTCGAAGCATGGGCGGCCGCACCGTGAGTATAATGACCAGCTATGATTTGGCCGACAAAGGATACAGAAATGTCTATTTCCGTATTCGGCCTATGGAACAGGATCAACTGGCAAAGCTGGTCAATACAATAGAAGAAAAATTCACCGTGCTCTATACTGTCAAAGAGTCCATGGACCAGGTTAAAGGACGGCGGTTGCGGAACGATTAAGAGAGACCTTTGCAAAGTTCCCCATTCTTTACATATCTGATTTAAAAAACTGCCCCTGTTCTGTGATGGAGCCGGGACGCTTTG
>JAFDAE010000079.1 GCA_019314005.1 Deltaproteobacteria bacterium
TGTTTCAAAAAAATCTCACTCTCTGAACAATTTTTCAAAAAACAATTTATGTTTTGTTGATGCTAACCGATATAGATAGTTAATTAAGATTCAGACAGTTTAATTCGTCTGTACGATATATGGCATAAAATTAGTCATCAGTATATAATTAGCATAAAATTGATAATAATTTAGAATAACTTATGACAATATACTTGACAGGCCAAGCGTGTCTGTTAATAAAAGTGTTATAGAAATTCCCTTTTTTTTCAGGGAAATAGAAAACCATATATAGGGTAGGCGTATTTTTTACTCAAGGTTTTGATGCGTAGGAGTCGATAATATGGAAAACAATGTACGTCAAATTAGAGAGTCTCTTTTAATGAGCAAAGCAGAGCTTGCCAGAAAAGCAGGTGTCTCACCCATAACTATTGACAGGCTTGAAAAGGGAATGCCCTGCCGGATGGAAACCAAACGAAAGATCATATTAGCATTGGGATATAATGTAAGCGAAAAAGACAAGGTCTTTGGGAGCGAGGATTAATTATGCTTTTTGCCAAAAAGGACCACTTGATAGGTCTGGATATCGGATCCAGGTTTATTAAAGTAGCCGACATCCGACAAGACTCTAATGGGTTGGCTTTAAAACATTTTGGCATGAAATCTTTGCCAATGGATACTATTGCGGAAGGAATTATTAAAGAACCCGATGTAATTATCGAAACCATAAAGGATCTCATATCAGAATCGAAGCTTAAAGAAAAAAATGTGGCGGTTTCCATTGCGGGGTATTCGGTAATTATAAAAAAGATTGTCCTTTCTAAAATGTCCGACGAAGAATTGAGTGAAAGAATTCAATTTGAGGCGGAACAGTACATCCCTTTTGATGTACAAGATATGAATATAGATTTTCATATCTTAGGGGATAGTGATCAGAATCCGAATCAGATGAAGGTCATGCTCGTCGCAGCGAAAAAAGAGGTTGTCGATACTTATCTCGAGATACTTAACAGGGCGGGCCTGACTCCTTGCGTGATCGACGTAGATGCCTTTGCCCTGGAGAATGCTTTTGCAACCAATTATTTTTTTGGGGATGAGGATGGAGAAATAGTACTCATTGACATAGGAGCAAACAAGATTAATATCAATATCTTGAAAGATAATGTATCTGCGCTGACCCGTGATGTTGCTTTGGGGGGTGAACAGATTACAAAAGAAATCATGTCCGAGTTCGGCCTTTCATTTGACGAGGCTGAGGCGGTCAAGACGGGGACCCCCTCTGATAAAGTTTCTCCTTACGCCCTGCAAGATATCGTTACGAAAATCAGTTCCAATTGGTGTAATGAAATTAAAAGAGCTATTGATTTCTTCTATACCACCGATTCCGACTTAAATATCAAACGTATATTTTTAAGTGGAGGATGTGCGCAGATTGAAGGTCTGATTGACCTTCTTAAAGTTGAGACATCTGTTGACGTGGAACTACTTAATTCTTTTAAAGCATTGTCCCTAGAAGTAAAACATATTGATTCTCAGTACTTACAAAGGGTGGCTCCACAGGCTGCCATTGTTGTCGGGTTGGCGCTACGGAGAGTGAGTGACAAATGATTAAGATTAACCTGTTACCATTTAGAACCGCCAGGAAAAAAGAGAATATTCGACGGCAGGTTAGCATATTTCTTGGCCTTGTTGTGCTGGTGTTGAGCGCTTTGCTCTTTGTTTGGGATTCAATGTCCAGAAAGATTGGAACGCTTAACACAGATATTAAAACTGTTAAGGCCGAGTTGGCTACCTATGAAGAGACAATTCGTAAGGTAAAAGAGTATAAAAAGAAACTGAAAACAGTTAACACCAAAAAGGGTGTTATTAAAAAACTGGAGCTTGAACGTTCCGGGCCGATTAGAATTATGGATGCCATGACCCAGTGTGTGGTTCGCAACAGGATGTGGTTGAAGAGCATGGAAGATAAAGAGGGATTCCTTAATATAAAAGGGGTTTCAGTAGACAACGCGACAATAGCACGGTTTATGAAAAATTTGGACAAGTCAAAGTACTTTGGCAACGTTGATCTAACATCTTCAAAACAGGTCAAAATTGATAAGAAGTTAAAATTTAAAGAATTCGTAGTAAAGTGTAAGACAGTTAATCCGGATCTGGTAAATGTAAGCATACAGTCGGCCTCAAAGGGGGTAAAGTGAAAAAATTAGAACTCCCTAAAATTCCGTTTGAAAAGATCGGCGCTCTCAGCAGGGTTCACAGGATATTAATATGCGCGGCTACCTTTTTACTTTTGATGGTTGGCTTTTATTTCCTTATTTATGCTCCCAAATCCGAAGAGATTACCAGACTGTCCGGAGAATATTCCAGGCTGCAAGGTGAATTGGCAAAAGCGAAAGAGCAAACAAGGACTTTGGCAAGATTGGAAAAAGAGTTTAAAGCGGCTGAGATCGAGTTTAAAAAAGCGCGGCGACTTCTTCCTGATAAGAAAGAGATCTCCCAACTTTTGGAAGGGGTGACCATGGCCGGGCAATCAGTGGGACTGGAGTTTCTCTTGTTTAAACCCGAACAGGAGGTTGTGAAAGGCTTTTACGCTGAAATTCCTGTAACCATCAAGGTAAACGGTTCGTACCACAACACAGCCCTTTTCTTTGACAAAGTTAGTAAGCTGCCTAGAATAGTTAATATCTTTAATATAAAGATTAAAGGTGAAAAAAAGTCGTATATGTTAACCACTTCGTGTATTGCAAAAACCTACAGATTTATAGAAGGTTCAGATGCTGCTTCTTCAAAAGGGAAAAACACAAAGCAATAATTTGCTCACAGGTACTTGGCAGTGCCTCTTGTTAGGGTGCGCCTTTTTTATCTGTTTGGCAACGGGATGCAAGGAACCCCCCCCTTCTCCTAAAGAGGAGGGAGTTGTTCGCCAGAAGATTGTAGTGCAAAAGAGTGTAAAAGTAAAACCTGCTGACTCAAAAAAGGACTCCAAGAGTTCTGAAAAGGATACGCTTAAGGATGCTAAAGTGCCTGCAAAACCGGTAACGACCACGGAACCAAAGGAACAAAAAGGGCCGGCCGGTCTTGTCTCTGAAACAGTTCAGGAAGAAGCGATACCGTCTGCTTCGAAAGAGTCTCAACAACCGACAAGCCAGCCCGTCTTAGAAAAAGGGGAAAAAACAATAAAAGAACCGGTTACAAAAGAGGGACAAAAAACTGAGAGGCCGGTGTATTCCTATAACCCTGTAGGGAAAATAGATCCTTTTAGGCCGATTCTCAGCGACAGAGCAGATGGGGGGCCATCTGGTTCGAAAAAAAGGCCGGAGAGAACGGCTCCGCTGACACCCCTTCAAAAAATAGATATCAATCAGGTTAGTCTTGTAGGTATCATAGTGTCTCCAAAAGGGAATACGGCCATGGTCCAGGATGCTTCAGGAAAGGGCTATATTATTGCCAAAGGCACCTATATCGGAACGAACTTCGGTAAGGTGGTCAAGGTATTGAAAGATAAGGTTGTCGTACATGAAGAGGTTGAGGATTATATCTCCGGCCGCATTAAAACCCGGGAGGTTACGTTGGAACTTCCCAAACAATATAATAACGGGAGTATGCAATGAGCCGAACTACAGAAAAATTTTGGCATTACAATTATAGGGTGGGGCTCCTTGGTCTAATAGTATTGATTCTTTTGTTGGGATGTGCGCCACGTGCCACCACCAAACCTGACATCGAAAAAGATATCTCTGTCCGGAATATAATTCATAATATAGATGTGAGAGAGAATGACAGTGACGTATCGGTTGTTATTACCGCCTCACAGCCATTGCCGTATGTAGCATTGCCCAATCCGTTGGGGATGGATATCATTTTTGAAAACACCGCTTTTGAGTCTTTTCAGGAAGATGTCCCTGTTGAGAACGAACTGGTTAAGTCGATCAGATGTGACCTAAACGAGGAGGCCCGTTCGGCGCGTATAAAGCTTAATTTGGGAGTGCCTGCAAAACATGAGGTATTGAGAGAAGGTAATGATCTTATAATTAAATACGAAAAACCTGCTCTCTTATATTCTGCAAAAGAGGAGATAGAGGATGTAGAAGATACGGAAGAAGCTACAGAAGTTGTCCCCACCGAACAAAAAGAAACAAAGACAGAACAGGTTCCGGATACGGAAACTATTACAAAAAAGCCGGCATGGGTCAATCGAGTCGATTTTGAAACCCAAAAAGAGGGAAAATCCCGGGTTGTCATTGAGACTTCTGAAAAGGTGCCGTACGAAATAAAACGGTTGGATAAAAAGGTTGTCTTGGTTCTGAACGATACAAAGATGTTGCAGTACCAGGAGAGGCCGTTGATTACTACACGGTTCAAAAGCGCGGTCGACCGCATAAGTCCGATACGGGCACGAGACAAGAAAGATACAGTGCTTATTACCGTGGAACTCCGTGAAATGGTTCCATATCGCCTTGAACAAAAAGAGAACCTCTATGTTCTTCATTTCGATCCATCAACTGTTCCCCCACGTCCTCTATCAGCGGCCCGGCTTCCGGAATGGGAGGAAATACTCCAGGAAGGCATAACAGAACTGGTTGAAAAAAAGCCTGAACCTGAAAAGGAAGTCGTCCCAAAAGAAGAAGCGGTTGTAACAGAAACCGGGAAAAAATACACAGGCCAGAAAATTTCACTCGAATTCCAGGACGCAAATATTCATAATGTATTTCGGATACTTGCTGAAGTTAGCGGACAAAATTTTGTCATAGGAGAAGATGTCAAGGGTCAGGTTACCTTGAAACTGATCAATGTCCCATGGGATCAGGTGATGGATCTGGTCTTGCAAATGAACAAGTTAGGGCTGGTGCGCGAAGGGAATATCGTGCGCATTGCCACGCTGGAGACCTTGAAAAAAGAAAAGGACGCCTTGGCCGCTAAGCTAGCATCAGAACAAAAGGCTGATCCTCTGTTTACCGAATATATCGCGATAAAATATGCCAAGGCTACAGACATAAAAGACCGATTGGATGAAATAAAGAGTAGCCGTGGTACCGTGACCGTGGATGAACGAACCAATATTATTATTATGCGTGACATTCAAAAGGCCATCAAGGAGGCCATTGATATTGTAAACTTACTTGATATCGCAACTCCACAGGTACTGATAGAGGCCAGGATAGTAGAAGCGTCAAGTAGTTTTTCCCGCGAATTAGGAATACAGTGGGGAGGATCTTATACCGGTTCCAGCACACATACCACTACGACGGTTGCCGGCGCAGCAGGGTCGAACTACCTGGTAAACTTGCCTCCGGGGGCGGGATGGACAAGTGGAATCGGGTTTAACTTCCTCAGATTAGCGGGGTCTACATTAACGCTTAATGCTAACCTTTTGGCCATGGAAAGCCAGGGGCGGGGCAAGATTATCTCTACTCCCAAGATCGCCACGTTGGACAATGTGACGGCTACGATACAGCAAGGCGATAAGGTGCCGTATCCCAAGCAGTCAGAAGACGGGATATCGGTTGAATACGCGGCTGCAACGCTTATGCTGGAGGTTACGCCGCATATCACCCCTAACAAAAAAATCAGCCTGGTAATAAACGTGAAAAAGGAAGCGCCTGACTGGCAACATACTGTTCAGGGCGCTCCATCTATTACTACAAAAGAGGCCCAGACCGAGCTCTTAGTCGGTGATGGTGAAACAGTGGCTATCGGCGGCATCATCATAGGGGAGCAGTCCTGGTCCGAGCAAAGAGTGCCGTGGTTATCGAAAATTCCGATTCTTGGCTGGCTGTTTAAGTCTAAATTGAATGCCAACACTAAAACAGAATTGTTGATTTTTATTACCCCAAAAATAATCGAAAGTGATGATAAGGAACATGTTACAACTGCCGGAAATGATATTGTCAGCTAAGATAAAAGTATTTAAGATCTCTTACCTTATTTGTATCTTACTGGTATTCGGGATATTTGATCCTATAGGCTCGTGGGGAGAAGAGGAACAAACCTCCATGGAGAAGACTACCCGATTTGAGACCGGTTTCTATTATACCATCCAAAAGGGTGATACCCTATGGGATCTTTCCAGACATTTTTACGACTCACCGTATGTTTGGCCTGACTTGTGGGAGAAAAATGAATACATACGCAATCCGCATTGGATTTATCCGGGAGGCCGTATTAAACTTTATAACAAGACTGATATAAGCGCACTTCCAGCTCCTGAAGTTCCTGCAACGGAAATGCCGACAAAACAAAAACCGCGTAAATTTATCACCTACGACTATATAGATAGAGCGGGGTTCATACGCAGGAAAGCTGTTAGAGGGTTTGGAGAGATTCTGGGTTCCGTGAAACATAAGGACCTGCTGAGTCTCGGAGATACGATTTATATCCATAGCTACGGGGGTGCTGCATTTAAATTGGGGGATAAATGTACTGTGTTCAGAACATATAAAACCCTGAAACATCCTTTGCAAAAAAAGAAGGTTGGTGTTCAACACCTTATCCTGGGTATTGTTGTTATAACCGAAGTATTGCCTGATATGGTTACAGGCAATATCGTAGAATCGTACAGAGAAATACACCCTGGAGATCCGTTGATGCCCTATGAGAAACAGTCACCCAAAATAGAGCTGGTAGAAAGCGTCTCCGATCTTGAGGGAATAATAATTTCGGCAGACGAAAAAGACAGGGAAAGTATACTCTGTGAAGGCATGGTCGCCTTTATTGATAAAGGAGAGAATGATGAAATCAAAGTCGGCCAATCGTATGACATCTACATGCAGGAAGAAGAAACATATTATGCAGATGACGACAAGAGACATGTCTTGCCTCCTCCTCTTGTCATAGGAAAGATGCTGGTTATCCGTACAGAGAAAACCACTGCCACAACGTTGATCACCAAATCCAGTCGAGACATCCGCATAGGGGAGAAGGTTCATGCCGGGCCTTCCTGCATAGCTGAATAGTCAAGGGGCATAAGTAGTAGCGCAGGGCTTTAGCCCTGCTTTTGTTGGGCAGGGCTAAAGCCCTGCGCTACATTCCAAGCATTTATCCATTCATCCACCAACCCGTCCATCCAACCAAAAAAACCTATTAAATAAGTTTAGATATAATTAAAAAAGTTTAAAGGTTTTTATTAGAGCCCTGTAGCTGAGCCAGCCATTCTGTTTAATTTACTCTTTTATATTAAATAGTTAGGCTTAGTTTTTCAGAATAACAGGTTTTGGCATTAACCTTGCTCGTTAGAATGGTCGATACGATTGGATATGTGCCGCACAGAAATAAGGGCACCTAAAAACGAGATTAAAAGCGAGGTTATGTCATTGAAACCAAAAAGTTATAAGAAGGGCTGCAGGGGCTTTACACTGATAGAACTCATGATCGTCATAGCCATAATAGGGGCTTTGGCAATGGGTGCCGCCCTTGTTTCCCGTGCTTTTATGTCAGGATATGGCATTAGGTCAGCCTGCCTTGACATCCTTTCCGCGTTCCAGCGGGCCAGGGTTAGTGCTATTCGGAACAATGCCGGGGCTGCCGGCGTAAACCCTCAATGTGTTCTTGTATTTCAGCCAGGAGCACTTTCGGGCGGGAGCTATTTTGTCTTTATGGATACCAATGGAAATTGGACTGAGGATTTGGGCGAGGCAAGAATTGTTCCCCGGGAGGATCAGAATACTCCAATAATTGCCAGGGGACAGATGGAGATGCCCGCTCAAGTGCTCCTCTCTAGTTCCATTTTTACCAACAACGGTTCCGGGAATGGAATCGATGGGTTGTGTTGCGCATACAACAGCCAGGGTCTGTCAGCTCCGACCGCCGCAGGTGTACCGATTTCGGGAAGAGTTACCATCCAGACTGATGATGGGAGCAGATTTTTGCGACTGAACTTTACTGTAACAGGAAGGATAAACAAGCAGACAAGCAATGACGGTATAATTTGGTCTGACTGGAGCTAAGCTTTAATGTGAGGGGAAAAAGATGGATAGCATGGAAAACAATAATGGGTTTTCTCTCCTGGAAGTACTCATTGCAATAACGATTCTGGCTGTAGGGCTCTTGGGAGTTGCAGGGATGCAGATCCATACTATAGAGGGAAACGATTACAGCCACGATATGACCGAAGCAATGATACTTGCCCAGGATACATCGGAAACTCTGGAGAATGCGGGTTTTGGTGATCCATCCTTGGCCGATGCGGACGCGGGTGCGAATTGGAATGTGGGTAGCAATAACTTCAACATCCAGCTCAATTTAGCTAATGTGGACCAATTGGATCCGGGTAGCCCGTATACTATTAATAACGTGCAGTATAATGTGGGCTGGTACGTTCAGGCTAATACTCCGATCCAGAATGTAACAACGGTCGCTGTGGTCGTTACCTGGACAGCCCAGACCGCACGACAAGTTGTTTATAGGCTGATGGTTGCAGATTCTATCCTTTAAACTGAACGAATGGTTGGTACGATGATGAAACAAAGCAAAATAATAAACAAGAAAAACAACGCGGGTTTCACCCTTGTAGAGCTGTTAGTTGCATTGGCTATATCCGCCTGTGTCATGACTGCCATATGTTCTATCTATGTCAGTTCCGATAAGGTTTATACCGCACAGAACCAGGTAGTGCGGGCGCAGCAGGACGCGCGGGCAGGGCTCGATATCCTGGGGCGTGAGATTCGTATGGCGGGGTTCATACGTAATACGATCAATACAGATAACGGTTTG
>JAFDAE010000080.1 GCA_019314005.1 Deltaproteobacteria bacterium
CGCTTGAGAATTTAGAAGTAAGACCGGATGCCGTTGCCAGGATTGTTCTTAATGAAAAAACCGGCACTGTCGTAATTGGTGAAAAGGTCAGAATTTCAACGGTCGCCATAGCCCATGGCAACCTGTACATCACGATTAAAGAGAGCGCCGATGTTTATCAACCAGCCTCTTTTGCGCCCGCTCCTCCTTTAACGGCTGAAACAGTACGGACAGATATAGAAAGTGGGGGTGTAATTACAGCGCCTGGAGGGCAGACGGTGATTACTCCCGAATCAGATGTTGTTGTAGAAGAAGAAAAGGAAAACTTGATCATACTTCCTGCAGGTACCACTATTGGAGAGTTGGTGCGCGCGCTAAATGCCATCGGGGCAACCCCGAGAGACCTTATGACCATCCTTCAGACAATAAAGGTCGCCGGCGCGTTACAGGCAGAGATAGAGATTATATAAGGTAAGGATTGAGGAATTTAGGAATTGGGGAATTTAGGGATTGGTTATAGGAGATAAAGACGTGCCGACTGAAACAATACCAGCAATATCTAATACGCCGGACAATGTTAACGCTTCTGAAAAAAAGAGGCTCAAAAAAGCCTGTAAGGATTTTGAAGCTATATTTATTGCCAATATGTTGAAAGAAATGAGAAAAAATATTCCTAAGTCAGGCTTTTTGGATTCAACCCATGGAAGCGATATATACCGTTCCATGATGGACCAAAAAATTGCAGAAAAGATCGCAAATGACAAGGGGTTGGGAATAGGTGAAATGTTCTTCAAACAACTCCAGAAGTATAGTCAGGACCAATGATTGCTTTAGAAAACAGCACTTGTGTCCGAATAGTATTTATATAAGACTGCGAGGCGGTTATGGAAAAAAACTTAGACATATTAGATATAATTGAAAGAGATTTGCAGGAAAAAGTCCTATTATACAAGGATGTTGTAGAGTGCCTGAAAAGAGAACGCAAATGTCTTATAAAAGTCGATATGGACGAACTGTGGGATATTTCAAAAGAAAAACAGACCGTTGTTTCAGATATAAATACGCTTCGCAAGAGACTGCTGGAACGTGTCCGTGATATTGTTCCCGCATTTGATATAGAGCAAAAAGAATCTTGGTTTTCACAAATAAGTCCTTATATTCCATCTGATTATCGTGAACGACTTAAAAACCTTCACCACACCCTCATGGTGTTAAAGATGGAAATTAAAACGCGTAGTAAGGAGAATATGTCGATTATTGAAGATTCTATCGGAGTACTTGACGATGTAATATCGATTATTGCAAACACAGGGAGATCACAGGTTACATATAATGGCGAATGTTCTCTTAACGGAAGACCCAAGGATAACATATTGCTCCACAGGGAGGCATAACAGTGTCAGGTATAGGCCTTGTATTGAATATTGCTAAAGACGCGCTTTTAAGTCAGCAGTATGCCATTAATGTTGTCAGCCACAATATAGCTAATGTCCATACAGAAGGATATTCAAGACAAAGAATCGACCTTGAGACTAAAGATCCGGCGGTTTATGCCGGGCTATTATTTGGACGGGGCGTAGATATTGGTAGTATCACAAGGGTTGCTGATAGCTTTATAGAGGCAAGACTGTCCGAACGCGAGTCAGACACGGCTTCATTGGAAGCGGCCGAAAATTACATGGCAGTCCTTGAAGGAATATTTAACGAGACTTCTGAAAATGGACTTAGTGCTCATATGGCGGCATTCTGGAATGCCTGGCATGACCTTTCAAATGATCCTTCAGGCGACACTGAACGGGCGATGCTCTATGAAAGGAGTGACATGTTGGCCGAGGCATTTAAGGCACTTAGTACAAGTTTGGATGAGTTTGTCATAGACCTGAATCGATCGCTTACGAACAGCGTGGAAAAGATAAATGAAATCACCGCTACTATTGCTGATGTCAATAATCAGATTGTGGGAATGGAGGTTGACAAGGTCGCCAATGATCTAAGAGATAAGCGTAATATCCTGCTGAATGAACTGTCTCAGTATATCGACAACAAGTGGTTTGAGCAGGACAACGGGTCCATTACTGTGATAGTTGGTAAAGGTCAGGTGATGGTATTGGGAAGTGAAAGCTATGATATGAGTGTAGATGGTGCTGGCGTTAAACTGGAGGGCTCCGGCGATTCGACTGTTGATCTGACCGATTCGATCAAAGGGGGCAAGCTCGGAGGATGGTTGGATATGAGGGATGAATTTATCCCTAAGTATAAGGCAGACTTAGACTCGCTTGCCAAATCGTTTATTGGAGAAGTTAACAAAATACACACCCAGGGCGTGGGGCTTAGCTTCTTTGACAGTGCAATTACCGGAACCTATGCAACTGACGCAACCGGGCTGCTCTCAACGCTCGATTTCGGAAATGAGATAGATTATAGTAAAGATCTAACTATATGGGCGGACGATGGTCTTGGAAATGTAACTGAGGTAACCGTGGACCTGACTTTCTACGGTCTTTCCGGGGCCTCAAACATCACGGACTTGAGAGATGCTATCAATACTGAACTCGGTGGGTTGAGTGATTGGGCATCGGTTACGACGGGCAATGCTTTAAAGCTGGACCCGGTGCTGGATCCCAATTATACATACGCTTTTTCAGATAACGGCTCCAATCTTTTAGCCGCTCTCGGAATCAACACCTTTTTTCAGGGAGACGATGCGACTTCCATGGCAGTCAATAGTGTAATCGCCAATACCGATAATATCGCGGCGGCGAAAATTGATGCCACCGGACCGCCTCCCGGAATTTTTGCAGTCGGAGATAACAGTAATGCATTAGACATGGCTGACCTTCAATATATAGAGGTATCCACAGAAAGATGGACCTATAGTCGGGGTTCGACACCTACATCAACGACGGTTTCATCTACATTGGAAGATTATTATCACACGCTGGTTAGTGCAATTGGGATTAAATCAGAAAGTATCACAAGGGGGAAAGCATATAGTGAGTCTATTCTCGACAAACTGACCGAGGTGCGTAATAGTATTTCGGGTGTTTCCATTGATGAAGAAATGGCCAACCTTATTAGGTTTCAGCATGCCTATTCGGCGGCAGCGAAGTTGATTGCTGTTTCGGATGAAATGCTTGGGCGATTGATTGATGTAAAATAATAATGGAAATTGAGGAATTGGAAGAAGTGATTACTAAATGAACGAAGGTGTAATAACATGCGAGTAGCAACGAAAACCCTTTATGATAACATGATAACCAATTTAGGCGTTATTACTGAAGATTTGAAATATGCCAATGAGACGGTGGCGACCGGAAAAAGGATCAATAAACTCTCCGATGATCCCGTCGGACTCACCAGCGTGCTTAATCTGCATTCTGCCCGGTCAAATATAGAACAGCTGCAAAGAAATATCAACACGGGGAGATCATGGCTGAATACGGTTGAGTCCGCATTAAGAGGTGTAAGTGATCTTATCGCTGACGCCAAGGTATTATGTATTCAGATGGCAAATGCTACAATAGGACCTGATGAACGGCTAAGTGCGGCGACCGCTGTTCAACACTATCTGGAAGAGTTGAAGGCCTTGGCCAATACCGATGTAAACGGAAGATATATATTCGCGGGAACAAAAACAGATACAGCTCCTTTTGACTTTGATCTTATCGACAGGGACGGAAGTTACAACGGAGACAACAATCCCTTTTCAGTAAAGATCGGGAAAAATATGAATATAGAGGTGGGAAGAGATGGTGAGACGGTCTTTGGGGCCGATGGAACCGCTGACGACATATTTAAGACACTGTTTGATCTACAGACTGCGCTGCAAACCAACGATGTCAATGGAATTGAAACGCAGATGGGCCTATTGGACAACCACTTTGATAAGATAACTACAATAATTTCCGATACCGGACAAAAAGAGATACGCCTTGATATTAGAAAGGGAATTATCAGTGATCTCGATTTTGCTTATAGTGAAAGACTGTCAAAGCTCGAAGATGCTGACATGATTGAGGCTATAATGGAGCTTAAGAAGAAGGAGGCGACGTATCAGGCTGCCTTAGCAGCGGCCGGCAAGGTTATGCAGATAAGTTTAGTTGACTATTTATAATTTCTGAAAAGAGAATAGTTACAGATTAAAACGTGCCAGGGAGGGCGCTTATGCTTATTCTGACAAGGAAGTTAGGAGAACAAATAACCATTGGAGACGATATCGTAATAAGGGTTGTCGATATCAGGGGAGGGCAGGTCAAGCTCGGGATCGAGGCCCCCCGACATATAGAGGTACACCGAGAAGAGATATATGAGAGGATTAAAAAGGAAAACTTGCTGGCTGCTCAGATTGCGTCGTCTGACCTGTTGGATGCAGCGGATCTATTGACATCGGGAAAGGATAATAAAATTGAAAATTGAAACCACTCGGTTCGGAGAAATAGAGATAGAAGAGGAAAAGATCATCACCATGCCTCTGGGGCTTCTTGGATTTCCGGAAAACAAGAGGTTTGTAGTATTCCAGCACAAAGAAAATTCCCCCTTTTTTTGGTATCAGTCATTAGATGACCCCGGTTTGGCCTTTGTTATCACTAACCCCATCCTTTTTAAACCTGATTATCAGGTAAATTCAGAAGCTGTCCTCCGTGATATGAAATGGTTTGATGAACCAGCCTTGGATCTGTTTGTTATTGTAACGATTCCTCAAGGAAGACCACAGGACATGACCGCAAACCTTGTAGGCCCCATCCTGGTTAACCTCGACACACAAGAGGCCGTCCAGATGATCATAGCCGACACTTCCTATACCCACAAATACCCACTTTTAGAGCCAAGAGCAGAGAGCGAAGAGCTTAGAGCGGAGAGCCAAGAGCAGAGAGCTTAGAGCTTTATTCGTATGGCCTCTCTTTAATCAATTTAACCTTGAACCCCTGAACCCCTGAATCTTGAACCTGAGCAGTTGCTTATTTTTTTACTCTTTTTATGGATTACTTTGGAGAGAAGGAAAGACAGGGTAGTTCTGAACTTTTCTTCACCAGTTCCGATGGGATACATTTCGACTTGAATTTTAGCGCGCGACATCCATAGGGGAATCGTTGTTCCCATGTTATGTAAAAATACTTACATTTATAACAATTAACTTTTTTAGACACCGGGACTAAATACTCTATACTTTTTCTCCTAATTCTTTCAACGCTGCTTTAGCCTCTGGAAAATCTTCGTAAAGTTCAAGGGCTTTTTTAAAATATTTTATTGCATCTTCTTTGAGTTCCCTCTCCTGATACACGCGCCCTATATTAAATAGAACATATTCATTTTCCGGATCGATTTTCAACGCTTTTTGATACTCTAAAATTGCCTCTTCATATTTATTTTGTTTTCGAAGAGCGATACCGAGCCGGTTATAGACATGAATGTTTTCGGGGTTGAGATCGAGACTCGATTGGAACGCTTCAGTGGCGTCTTCGGAATAACCGGTTTCCAAGAACGCCTCGCCAATTTCGGTCAATCTTTCGGCATTGTCGGGTTCCAGTTTGACCGCCTTATCAAAAGCTTCTTTTGCCTTTTGGGGTTTTCCCATCGTTAGTTGGATTTTCCCAAGTTGCACATTCCTCTCCGGATTCTTAGGGCTAATCTTGAGGGCAGCCTCAATGTGTTTCAATGCCTCTTGGGAGTCTTCCGCCTTTTCGTAAATCTTTGCCAGCCGTTCATGTGCCTTGATGAACTTGGGACTTAGCTCCAAAGCCTTTTTGTAGGCCCTTTGAGCTGAAGCTATATCATCTTTTTCCTCATATATTTGTCCTATTGCATGATATGTACGTGGAGAATTAGGGCTTATCTTTAGAATAGACTGGAATGCCTGCATTGCCTGGTCATACTGCCTAACATTGAACAGTGTCATCCCCAATTGAAACTTGGTTTCTAATTCGTCGGGATTTTGCTTTTTTTCAAGAATCTCTTTCATCCTATTATGGAGTGTTTCAGGAATGAAGGGTTTGATAATATACCCGTCCAAACCCGCCTCGGCCGCTTCGGCAACAGTGCTTTCTTCCACTTCTGCCGTGACCATCAGAAAAGGGGTTGGTTTCAGAGTGTCATCCGACCTCATTTTTTTCAAAACCTCTATTCCCTTCATACGTGGCATATTCCAATCGCAGATCACAAAATCGAACTTATGGCTCATGAGAAGCTTCATGGCGGTATCACCATCATCAGCGTCTCGAATGTCTTTATAGCCGATCTGGCGAAGCATATTTGCTATGGTACGACGCATATTTGGTTTGTCATCGACAATCAGAATTTTGAGATCTTTGCTTGAACTCATTCGCTACTCCTTATTCATTATTGTGGCCGGCAGCGGGCATTGAAAATGAAAACGTGCTCCCTTTCCCTTTCGTACTTGTTAACCATATCTTCCCTTTATGGGCCGTAACGGCCATTCGGCAGAAGGTGAGGCCCAGCCCCGTGCTTGTGGCATTGAAATCTTGAGCAACCTCGAACTTCTTGAATATTGTCTTTTGTGCCTCTTTTGAAACTCCGCAACCGTTATCCGCGACATCTACTCGAACCATATTTGTGTCTTTATCATGTGAAACACCAATCTTGACCCATCCCCCTTCCGGAGTGTAGGTAATAGCATTGGTTAGAAGATTAGACATGATCCGGCCGAATATATGTTTATCGGCTTCAATGATAGGTGAATTATCTTCAGTGACCAAGGCTTCTACGGAAATATTTTTTAATAGGGAAATCGCCCTTACCTTTGAAATAGATTCTTGGACTGCCTCCAGGGCATTGAACCGCTCTTTTTTTATAGTAAGTTTTCTTTTTTCCATACGGGTAATATCGAGCAGGTTGGATATCATACGGAACATCTCTTCCGCGCCGAGAACTGCCGACTCAAGATATTCCTGCTCAGAATCCGAAAACGCGGCACCTTTTAATAGATCCAGGTTGGCCAGGATTTCAAAGAGGGGGCCTTTTAGATCGTGGATAACCATGTTGGTGAGATCTTGTTTGAGTTTCTCCAGTTTACGTAGTTTGCGGTTTACCGCTTCAAGCCGTGCCTTCTTTGAATGGAGAGCGTCATAGGCGGTCTTAAGCTCACCTGTCTGATCAGCCACCTGTTTTTGCAATTCTTCATTATAATGCTCCAGCCTTTTTTCCAGATTTCGCTGTTGAGTGATATTCCGTTGTAGTACAAGGACGTGGTCAAAGTGATTAGAAGCGCCCTTAATAGGTAGCACATGGATTTCAAAGTAAACAGGTTTTCCTGCATCGGTTTCACTCCGCGTGACAAAAATCTCTGCCTGGCCGGCGTTAAATACGGTATTCGCGAAACAGCCATCATTGTCCGGATGACAATCCTTCTTTGTGCATGCTCCTAATTCATAGCATTTAGAACTGACTATTGCTGTGGGACTAAGACCGATGCGCTTGGCAAAGGCCTTGTTTGTCGAACGGATATTGAAGTTGCGATCCACAGAAAAAACACCGTCCGGGATTGCGTCAAAATCCGACCGGAATTTGTCCCGGCTTTTCTTAATAATTCGAGTCCAGGGGGTTTCTTCCTCTTTCATTACATGAATCTCCTCACATAAGGGCTTTAAAGAGTTAGTCGGGGGCTTTTTAACAATGTCGCATTTTGCAAAGGTCTCTACATGCAAAAGCGCTTATTCTACTTATCGTATTCCCGGAGCAGTTCTTTAGGCTTTTAGTATAGGATTCAAATAAAATATGGCATTCAAGTACCTTGACAAAATTGTCATATTCCTATAACAGGAGAGGCTGTCAGTTCGAGACTCTTTGAGAAGTCATAAAGGCAACTAACACTATCTATAAATAAGAGGCCCCGGTCTCAAAAAGGGAAAGGAGAGAGCGCATATGAACATTTTGATTTTTGGAGCGAATGGCGGCGGAAAAGGCACACAGGGAGCAATTGCAAAAGGAAAATACAACCTTGCTCATATTGAATCAGGCGCAATTTTTAGGGACAATATCAAAGGTGGAACGGAATTGGGCGCCAAGGCGAAAGGTTTTATTGATAAAGGTGAGCTGGTTCCGGATGAGATCACCATTCCCATGATTCTCGATCGACTGAAACAGGATGATTGCAAAGGCGGATGGCTCCTGGACGGATTTCCGAGAAACAAAAACCAGGCCATAAAATTAGATGAGGCCCTTAAGGCAGAGAATATGCCCCTTGATGTAGTTATTGATCTTATTCTTGCTCGGCAAACCGCCAAGAATAGAATCATGGGGCGCCGTCTTTGCGCGAATGATAACAACCACCCGAACAATATCTATATCGATGCCATCAAACCGAATGGCGACAAGTGCCGCGTTTGTGGAGGAGACCTCTCCAGCCGTGCCGATGACCAGGATGAAGGGGCGATTGACAAGCGTCACGCTATATACTACGATACAGAAACAGGCACCATGTCGGCAGTAAACTATTTCAAGGATCTGGGCAAAGCGTCCGGTGGCAAGCTGAAGATCGTCGAGCTTGACGGAGAACCGGGCATAAAAGAAGTTTCTGCAGAGCTTATGTCAAAGCTATAAGTAGAAGAGAGCTAAAGCGACCGAAGTTTGGAGTGCCTATTATAGGCACTCCAAACTTATTTAGGTGCTTTAGTTTACTTTAATTTTGTCTTATGCTTAATTATCTCATTCGGCGATTCCTTCAAAACAT
>JAFDAE010000081.1 GCA_019314005.1 Deltaproteobacteria bacterium
GAAGACCGAACAGCGCCTACATTCCGTGCACTGAAAGAAATAGTAAAACCACTCCTTGATCACATCTATTGTAAGCTCTCGTCCCCCTGCAAACTTGCCAAGGATCTTTCCTGCTGTTGTAAAGTTTCTTCTGTATATTGATCTAAGAAGCTCCGCCCTGAGCACAGGCATGTTCTTCGGATCACCGCCGCCGATGAAGAAGTGGCACTTGTCGGCACAGGCCCCGCATCGCACACAGATATCCATAAAGATGCGAAAGGTACGGTACTTGTCAAGCCGCTCCGCCATCCCTTCCAATATTATCTCTTTCCAATTGCCGGGGAGTTTCCAGTCCTCATCCGTAGGAGACCACTCCCTCGGGTTCGGCATGTCAAGTATTTTCAGGTTTTTTGCTTTTGCGGGATAGATCCACGAGCCAGGCCTGAAATCAACAGAGGGATCCATCCAGTCCTTGCCGGAGGGCTTGTAGTCCACCTGCAACATTTTACTGTGCTTGTAGTATGCCATTTGATCTGGTTTTGCTGCCATGTGTCCTACTCCTTTTCCACTGGGATTCCAGCTTCTTTCATTAGATCTCTGAATTCATCCTCATATTCGTCGTAGGTATGAACCTTAACAGGGTAATTCCAAGGGTTGATGTGTCTGACCTCGCGGTTGTTATTCGCCAGGTTTCTCGTGGGACTCATGAAGACCCCTCCCATATGCATCAGCTTGCTGAAGGGTATATAGGCAAACAGCGTACTCACAAGCATCAGGTGGACATAGAACATAACACCAATCCCGTCAGGCACTGTAGGATGAAGAGTAACCCATCCCATTGCTAACTCTTTGATTCCCACCACATCTATCCTGGTGACATATCGCATGAGTATACCGGAAGTAACGATGCCGAAAATCAAAAAGAGGGGGAAGTAATCGGCAGGCAGTGAGATATAACGTAGCTGCGGAACAACCACTCGTCTGACGAACAGATAGGTCACGGCCGCCAAGATAACCGCATCCGTCGCGTATATCGCAGGCACGCCTACCTGAAAGAAACCATCGAGATATTCAAGGAGGCTCACGAATGAAGGTATGGGCTCGGTGAAGAATCGAAGGTGTCTAATCGCAATGGTGAGAAAAGACCAGTGAAACGCCAGCCCTGCCAGCCAGAGCCACTTGGCCGATCCATAGGTAACCTTTGGCCCGTCCGGGCTAAATGGTTCATAATGTATTTCGGCTTTTGTGTTCCTAAAAAGGGACCGAAATAAAAGAATTTCAAGAAGCATCCGGACTACAACAGCGCGTGTGCTGGCAGGGTTGTCAATCTTGTTCCGCTTGATCCACGGAAACGATTTTTCCTGTCCACAGGTTGTGGGGATGCGAAACGGGACAGGCACCCTTGCCCACTTCACAACGCGATACACTACGCCAAAAACAAAAATGGCAAAAGCCGCATACGGGATGATAACTCCGAAAAGGTAGTTCAACCCTGCCGTAGCTCCCACGAGAGCAACCAAAATGAGTACTACAACCGCCAGGAGGGGAAACAAAAGTCTCATATGCTCTTACCTCGCTTCATATTAAACTGTTAATGGTGTCAAATTGTCTGTATTTGTCTCATGTTGACCTCCCGACACACTTTCCGGGATTTCATATAGCAGGTTTGCTTTTTTCAAGAGACTGTATGTCTTATTTCTTACTTCGTTGAACCGCATCTCATAAATTTGCTCGCGGCACTTCATATATATATTAAAGGAAAGGAGAGCGAGATCATCTATTCTGGACTCGACTATAAAGAGCTCTTGAGTCAACTGGTTTTCCCGAATCTCGTTTTCCAGTTCTTCTCTAATCACGTGCTTTAAAAGAAAGATGAAGGCGACGGCCTGGGAGGGAGAAAAATCCTGAATTGCTCTGGTTCTGACAATCTTATCAAGAAAGGGAGAAGCCTCGTCAAGATTAATCTCCTGACAAATCTGATCAAAGATACCGCTTATACCCTGAAAAATTGCGGCGCCGACAGGATTAGCAAACCGATCTTTTTGCTTTTTCAGAAACTTTGCGGTTTCAGGCGGGTAAGTCTCCACTATTACACGAAACCATCTTTCCAAAATCGACGTTTTCTTCTGTAATAAAAGATCCTCGAGTTTCATGCGTTAGCTCAACAGTTCCTTACAGCTTAGTATAAAAAAATTCTCGTTTAAGCGTTTGCCTTCTCAGTTTGCCGACCATACAGAAATTGTGCTTCCTTGTCAAGGCCAAAAAATGATGATTTCGCAAAAAATGAATTGTAAGAGGCAGTTTCAAAACGTTCAATTTTGTCCAAGGTCAAGAAAGGCGAAGATTTTAACCGCAGGAATACTTGGGGTATTTCGAGTCCCGCCAAGGCGGGATGAGCCTGACGTCCCGCCGATGGCGGGAGGCAAAAGAGAACGTTTTGAAATTGCCTCGTAAGAACAATCTCTTGGACGGAGCTTACTCTATCTCTATTTGCGGCACATACTCATCTAAAACAGGGAAGTCGTCTAAGTGCTTTGTAAAGGCCGCGCTCAGAAATGAGTTAAGCCACCAGAAGATGTCGTGTTTACGGATAGATTGCCGGAGTTTTTTCATCCGCATCCGCTTTTCATGGTCGTTCATGGTGAATGCCTTATAAATAGTATCGGCAACGGCTTCAACGTCATAGGGATTTACCAACAGAGCGTTCTTGTGTAACTGCGCCGCAGCGCCCGCAAATTCGCTGAGAACAATTACACCATTTTCTTCAATATTGCATGCGCAGTACTCTTTGGCCACCAGATTCATACCGTCTTTCAATGGCGTCACCAGGACAATTTCAGCGGCACGGTAACACGCAAGAAGTTCATGGCGCTCGAGGCTCCGGTAGATGTAATGGATTGGAGCCCATCCCGACTTAGTAAACTGGCCATTGATCTCACCGACCAATTGCTCAATCTGTGCCTTGAGAGCCTGATATTCAGGAACTTCTTCGCGGCTTGGGACCACCACCTGGCAAAACGTAGCCTTGAGATGCATATCAGGAAACCGAAGCAAGGCGTTTCTAATCGCTTCCAGACGTTCCGGAATACCCTTGGTATAGTCCAAACGATCCACACTCAAGATAATCTGGCGGTCCGGAAGGTCCTCGTGAAAGTACCAGGCGCCCTCCGATACCTTCTTGCTTGCCGCTTGTTGTGCAAAATCGCCATAGTCGATACTTATAGGGAATGTTCCAACCCTGACTGTTCGCCCAGGTACCGTTACCGTAACAACCTGACCCTTACCCCTGGCTTGAGCATCCGGTATAAGAGTCTGAACGCACTGAATAAAGTTACGACGGTCACGCAAGGTCTGAAAGCCGACAAGATCGTACTCCAAAAGAGCATGTAGAATCTGGCCTCTCCAGGGAAGCTTGAGAAAAATATCCATCGGAGGGAAGGGGATATGCAGGAAAAAACCGATCTTGTTTTTCTTTCTCTTGCCTCGCAGGTTGTGAGCCACATGCATGAGGTGATAGTCGTGCACCCAGATGTAATCGTTCTTTCCGGTCTGCTCCGCAATAACTTTAGCAAACTTTTTATTCACACTTAGGTATTGATACCAATACGCCGGCACAAAGTTGCAGCGCGTCTGAAGGTCGTGAAATATCGGCCACATTACTTCATTAGAAAATCCATAGTAAAAATCGGCTATATCTTCTTCGGTAAGTGTGACCGGTCTGAGGACATAGCCTGTTTTCTGAGACGCGGTGTCCAACATACTGCGCAAATTGACTTTCGCTGAAGATCCGGACCACCCGATCCATAGCCCTCCCCTATTCCTTAGAATCGGGGCGAGTGCGGTTACCAGGCCACCCGAACCCTGACGAATATTCCACTTGCCTTTGTCTTGTTTGACAACAACAGGAAGTCTATTAGAAACAACGACCAAACGTATTCCGCTCGGTTTCATTGATTACCTCCACAAGCACGATTCCAATTTTTCAGAAAGCCCAGGAGTTCTTCAGGCGGTCGAAGCCACAGGTCAGCGTTGGTTGGACGAAACTCCTTTCGCACGAGTATACGCAGTCCCTTCCCGTCCATCGCGCTAAATGCGTCTTCATCTGTCAGATCATCCCCTAAATAAGCAGCAACACTATCTTCACCCATCTCCGATATGATTGTCCCTACAGCGTCCCCTTTGTTCTTCCCCGGCACACGTAGTTCGAGACCTCCGTCAAATTCATGCAGGGCAAGGCCGACATCCTGGGCAATCGGAAGCCAGTTTGCCATAATTTTATCCCGGAGCTCCTTAATCTTAGCCTCACTCAGCCCTCGCCAGTGAAGTGCAAGGCATCCTGGTTTCTGTTCGCATAGGTCTTGTAAACCTTTGTTTTCCGCCCACACGTGTGCTTCAGATAGTCCGCGCATTGGAGATTCGCCAATATCAGCCACTTCATACCTGTTGTCCGGGAACAATCTTTCAAGCCCATGGGAGCCCCAGATCTCAGGAATCCGGCTAAGACCGAGAAGCGGGATTACGTCTTTGGCCTTTCGCCCCGTAACCAGAACTACGCGACACGAAGCGGTTTTAAGGATGGAGTTCAAGATCTCCCCCACCCCTGGATAAGGAACAGCCTGATCCCGTTCGATTCGAAACGGGGCAAGGGTGCCATCATAGTCCAGCATCAAAACGCGCTGTTTTGTATTGGCAAGAGTCTCGAAAAACAGATCGAGATCCAATCCCGATCTCAGGATCTTCATTCCAGCTCTATCCTCACTTCGAGACCTTTGAAAAACTGCCATTTTGCCGTTTGCTGCAAAAGATTGTATCTTGATCCAGAAAGCCCATGCTTTTTATTATAATAACATAATTAATAACTTACTGTATAACTGGGCTGAAGTCAAATTTTAGGTGGGGTTACGAGTTGAGAATAGGTAGTGCAAAAGAATTATCCCGAGATCTTATCTTTTTTCTTAACCACCGGCATGAAGATATGCCCCTCCTTTACTTCTCTCTTTTCCGGACCGATATAATACCTCATGCCCGGTTCGACTTCCAAGATTAAGATCTGGTCTTCTTTCATGTCCATAGGGACAAAAAGATCGGTCCACTCGCCAAATCTCTCATTTTCATAGCCGAGACAATGCATCCCGGTCTTAACCTTTATATCAATGGTATGGGTTCCATCCCCGAAGCCCGTATAATGTCTGTTGCCATCTACATAGATATAGTAAATTGCTCCTTCAGGGTTCAGGTATCCGTATGGTTCTTCGGGTTTAGGCAGTGTCGTACACCCGTACATTGAAAGGAATAGAGATAGAAACAGGATTGACGTAAATCTAGTCCTCATCAGAGGCCGCGTTCTTTCTTTACGTATTCATAAGCGCCGTTGATCTCGGTTAGTCTTTGATTTGCAAATTGAATAAAATCTTCCGGAAGACCTTTTGATAACAATTTATCAGGGTGATACTCTGTCACAAGCTTTCTGTAGGAGCGTTTTATATCCTCACGGCTTGAATGAGGTGATACCCCTAATATTTTATAATACTTATTATTGTCGCTTACATAGAGCGCTTTGATCTGATTATATTCATTGGCATTGATCCTGAATACACGTGCGATCGAAGAAATGCACCTTTCTTCCTCCTCGCTAAAGGTCCCGTCGGCAATAGAAATTCGAAACAAGAGTGACAAAATTTCGCGCAAGATCTCAGGATTGTGTTGATTCAGCATATAAACCTGTTGGGCATATTGCTCTGCGGTAGCGTTTGAATATCTTGCCTTGTTAAACAAACTTGTAATGACATTCAACTCCTCGTCTGACAGCCTAAGATTGTTAGTCAAAAAATCTTTATAGGTATCAATCTCATCAGCAGTTACCTTCCCGTCAGCCGCTGCCAGTTTTGCGACAAGGCTCGTTAGCGCGACGTAAAAAAGAAACTCTCTATTGGTATTATTTACATTTCCGTAGATTGGAGAATTTCCAATCCTCACAGGCTTCTCCTGTTCGTTGTCAAAGCCGTGACCCATCATGCCCCCCAAAAGGGCGCCGATCGGCCCTCCTATCATAAAGCCTATACCGGCCCCTATTGTTTTACCCATAAATCCCATTTAAAAACCTCCTCTTTAGATAAGCCTGCGTACGCAAGATATTTGTAACTGCTCTGGTTCAGAAGTTCACGGTTCAAGGTTGTTCTTTGGTTTAACCTTGAACCGTGAACTCCTGAACCCTGAATAACGACCTATTGCTTACTATATTTTTCTACTTAAATAAAGTCCACATTTAACCGTACGATTATGTTGACATTTGAAGAGAAAAAAATTACAAGACCACATCTTACTAAAAAGCTATTTATAAGGAGAAACACCAATGGATATATTTGTTTCCGGTTCCTTGGCCTACGACAGGATCATGAATTTTGAGGGAAGATTCGCTGACCACATCCTTCCGGACAAAATTCATATCCTCAATGTATGCTTTACCGTAAACGGAATACAGGAAAGGTTCGGTGGAACAGCAGGGAATATAGCCTATGCCCTTGCCCTTTTGGGAGAAAAGCCTACTCTGCTTTCATGTATCGGTCACGATCATGCGCAATACTTTTCCTGGCTTCGAGAGAATGATATAGGAACGGATACCGTCCGAATTGTGGCAGAGGAATTTACGGCAGGCGCCTACATTACCACTGACCTTTCCGATAACCAGATTACGGGATTTAATCCCGGGGCCATGAAATATTCATCAGGGTATACGTTCGATGGAGTAACGCCGTCGGAATGTATAGGAATCGTTGCTCCTGGAAACCTGGATGATATGTTTGACTACTGCCGTATATATAAAGAAAAGGGGGTCCGTTACATCTTTGATCCCGGGCAATCTCTTACCGCCTGGGAGGCGGAACGGCTCAGAGAGTGTATTGACGGGGCAACAATCCTTGTTTCAAACGACTATGAGTTGGAAATCATCCAAAAGGAACTTGACTTGAACCGCGAGGCACTACTCGACCTTACAGATACTGTCATAACCACTAAAGCAGAGCACGGTTCAGTGGTCTTTTCCAGCGACGGGGAGACAACAATACCTGCCATAGAGCCTGAAAAGGTATCTGACCCTACCGGCGCCGGTGATGCCTATAGAGGCGGGCTTATCAAGGGGCTGACCTTGGGCAAAGATATCGTTCAGAGCGCCCTGATGGGAAGCCTATGCGCTTCGTACGCGGTAGCGTGTCACGGCACACAGGAATACCGATTCGATTTGGAACAATTTATGGAACGGTTTGATACTTTCTGAACGTTGTTCTATCCCGTATCGAGAAATTCTCTGATTTTCCCGGACAGCTCCTTTATATTGAACGGCTTCTGAATAAAGCCGTCACAGCCTCGATCCAATATTTCGGTCGCCTCGCCTTCTATGCTGTATCCGCTGGAAAGGAGCACCTTTACGTCGGGATTGATCTCTTTCATTCTGTCATAGGCCTCACCACCACCCACGTCCGGCATGATCATGTCAAGGATGACCAGATCTATTTTATCTTTGTTTGCTTTATAGATCTCAACGGCCTCTCTGCCGCCTTTGGCCTCGAGCACGGTGTATCCTACTTTCTCGAGCATCATGACGCCTATGTCTAATACCGGGTCTTCATCGTCTACAAGGAGGATGGTGCCGCTTCCCTCTATAACGTGCTCGGCAGGCTTGATAGCCGTCACGACTTTTTTGTCTGACGCGGGGAGATAGATGCTGAAGGTTGTACCGCTTCCTTTTTCAGAACCGACATGGATGTATCCGCGATGGCCTTTGATGATTCCATAAGCAGAAGCCAGCCCGAGGCCTGTGCCTCTTCCCATTTCTTTGGTGGTAAAGAATGGTTCAAAGATGCGCTCCTGGGTCTCTTTGTCCATACCTGTGCCTGTGTCGGTTACTGTTAGGAGAACATAGCTGCCGGATCTTGGATTATGCACTATGTCTTTTATATCGTTGTGGGTTACATTCATGGTCTTTAAGGTAAGCGTTCCTCCACGAGGCATGGCCCCTGAGGCATTTATGTACAGATTCAGCAGGAACTGCTCAATTTGTGACTGGTCAGCCTCTATACTGGATAAGTCCTCAGTTAATTCTTGATGAATTGTGATCTCTTTATGGGTCCTGCCAAATGTATCAGAGGTTTCTTCCACTACACGGTTGAGGCTGATCGGCTTTACCTCATATCTTCCTTTGCTGGCATATCCTAAAAGCTGGGCGGTAAGACCGGCCCCCCTCCGGACCTGTTTTGTGATCATTTGCAGCAGTTCATAATGTGGATCTTTAGAATCAACATCGAAAAGCATCAATGAGGCGGTACCCTGGATGGTCGTTAGCAAGTTGTTGAAGTCATGGGCAATGCCGCCTGCGAGGGTGCCGATGGCCTCAAGTTTCTGGGCTCTTTGAAGCTCTTCTTCCAATTGACGCTGTCTGGTGATATCCACCCAGTAACCGATGATTTCCGCGGGCTTACCATCCTTGTCGCATACAAGTTTTAGCTCGTCTCGCATCCAGCGATAGGTGCCATCCTTGTGTTGGAAACGGTATTCGTGGGCGTGATGTCCTTTTTCGAACAGGGACGACAGATTCTCTACTATGCGGGGTGCATCCTCTGGGTGAATCTTGTTGATCCAGAGTTCTGGGTTTCCCAGGAATTCCTGCGCGTCATATCCGAGCTGAGCCT
>JAFDAE010000399.1 GCA_019314005.1 Deltaproteobacteria bacterium
CGACTTTCCATACGCTTTTCCATATTAGATGACCGGAGCCGATCGCTCGAAATAACAGGGTATGGGCAGAAATACAGAAATATAATAAGCGCCCTTACGCCATCTCGTTCAAGGCGTCGATTTCATCAGCATTAAGCACTCGAGCGATGTCGAGAAGGATTTTGACCCCACCGTCCATTTTTGCCATCCCGAGGATGTAGTCCGTATCCAGCTCTGTGCCGAATGTGGGGGTCTCCTCAATATCAGCGCCCTTGACATTCAATACCTCGGATACTGCATCTACAACGACCCCCATGAGAATTTGACCTGCTTTACCTGCGATCTCCACCACAATAATGCAGGTTCGCTCTCCATAATCGATTGACTCCATTCCGAACTTGAGCCTAAGGTCAATCACAGGGATCACTTTTCCCCGGAGATTAATGACACCTTTAACAAACTCGGGTGTTTGGGGTACGGTGGTAATCGGCATCATCCCGATAATCTCCTTTATCTTCAAGATACTGATACCGTACTCTTCGTCTGCCAGCGTAAAGGTGAGATATTTCCCTTCCTTGTCGGCCATGGCCTTTACGGCTTGGTCTATTGTTTCTATTGCTTCCGCCATTGTGCCTCCTTGTTTTGCTTTTGATTGTCCGAGGCAGTTCCAAACGTTTTGAAACCGCCCCATCCTTTTTCGATTTTGCTTAGGCCCGTTATGAGAACGGTGGCAAGATACTAATGACGAGACCTTTGCAAAGCGTCGCATTTTTCAAAGGTCTCGTGACGTCTGCTACTCAAGGTGTTTCAAATGTTCTCTAACCTCTGCCAATTCCGCTTCTATCTGTTCCAACAATTCTTCCTTTTGTGTTTTCTTGTATTCATTAAGGCAAATGATGGCTGTGGCAGGATGAACTACCGCATCGTAGTGACACATTACCTCAGCAAAGTGGTCTAAGGTGCTGATGTCGATCCCCTTAGCCTTCAGGGCGCCACCTTCGTGCCACTGGGACTCGATCTCGTCTAAGGTCAGTGTTGTCATCTTTTTTGCGTTATCAATGGTGATTTTCATTATTTTGGCTTCCGTTGGCGGAGTTTCTTTCTCGCTCATGTGTTCCTTGCAGCCTGCTATGCCCATCTCTAACAATTTTTCCATGTCGGCTATCATAGTGTCTGCGTCGATATTACCGCTGATTATCATACCGATAGTCTTTTTTGCTATTTTGTCATAACCCTGTTTGTCAAATTGGTGTTTCGTACCGGCAAAGGCACTGGTTAGCATCCCGGCAATCAATACTATTAAAATACAATTTAACCATTTCATTCTTTTCATTTTTCCCTCCTTAATAGTTGTTGTGGCTAAAAAAAAAAAAAAAAAACAAAACTTTTAGGGGTGATCCCCATAGGCAAATAGTTTCATGCTAGCCTCTATTCTTGATTACCTGTTGGCGACAAGGCCATTTGCAAAAGTATCGGATAACTATGGATAAACACAAGATATTACAATATACACAAAACACACTAAGATCCATATAAAACTGAATGTTTGAAAAGAAACATGGTTTTTGGAATGATGAACGCATTTGTAACTATTAAAAAATTTAGGACAAGCCTTGCGAACGCATCATTCTTCATGCACTGAGAAGCCTTAACTGCTCCGGTGTAAGGTACCAGTATAAAACGCCTGAATGGGTCGGAAGCGTTTCAACATCAATTCGGCATACACCTCCCATCTGAAAGTTTATCGTCGCTTTTGACCCCTCCGTAAGGAGAAGTGATGCTATTGCGGCTACTGACGGTAGATGGCCCGCAATCAAAACGCGGTTTTTATTCGAGAGCCCGTTAAGGAAGTCGACTGTTTCCGGTGCCGGTGCCATTGGTTTTACCTGTTCGGTTTCTATAATATTGTCGGCCGCCAAACCCAATTCCTCGGCTACGATGGCTGCTGTCTGTTGTGACCGCTTTTTGGGGCTGCAGACAATGGCGTCTAAGCTAATGCCCATGCGTTTCAACGCTCGGCCGCTCGCCCGGATCTGATCCGTTCCTTCCGGACTCAGGCCCTGTTCAGGGTCTTGCTCTTTTGGAAACGGAACTCCATGCTGCATAAGATAAATTTCCATGGCGTGTACCTCCTAATCAATTAACCTCAACTCTCCTTCGTAAATAAAGTCTCGCGTATGACGCGCCACCTCTTTCGGGTCGACCTTTTTGCGTGCCTCTCCGGTTTCAATGGCTGCTTGGGCTACAGCAGCGGCTATCAGTGGCGGCACGGAAAAACTCATACCTCCGGGGAGGATATGGTCGGCATTGAGATCTTTATCGGGTATGGCGTTGGCAAGGGCGGTGGCTGCGGCGATCTTCATCGCCTCATTGATCGATTTGGCCCGGACATCAAGCGCCCCCCGGAATATTCCAGGGAAGGCGAGGAGGTTGTTGACCTGATTAGGAAAATCGGACCGCCCGGTGGCCACCACACCGGCCCCTCCTTTTTTCGCCTCTTCGGGCATGATCTCAGGGACAGGGTTGGCAAGGGCAAATACAATCGGATTCGTGGCCATGGAGCGGATCATGGCTTCGTTAACCAAGTTGCCTTTTGATACACCGATAAAGACGTCAGCACCCACAAGGGCATCAGCAAGTCCTCCTTTTATTCCGGCAAGGTTTGTTGCTTTTGCCATCTCCTCTTTGGCAAAATTCATCCCCTCTTTTCTTCCTTGATAAATAATCCCTTTTGAATCGCACATGGCGATATGATTTATTCCCATAGAAAGTAGAAACTTGGCTACAGCAATACCCGCGGCCCCAGCGCCGTTTATGACCACGTTGACGGTTTTGATATCTTTTCCGGTGACCTTCAGTGCGTTGAGTAGACCAGCAGCCACAACCACAGCGGTCCCGTGCTGATCGTCATGAAAGACAGGGATGTCGAGTGCTTCGCTCAGGCGTTTTTCAATAAGGAAGCATCGGGGCGCGGATATGTCTTCCAGGTTGATTCCTCCAAAGACAGTAGCAATCCTTTTGACGGTCTCCACGATCTGATCGGGGTCGTGAGTGGCGATACAGATGGGGAATGCCTCGACACCGCCAAAAATATGAAATAGGACTGATTTGCCCTCCATTACCGGAAGCGCTGCTCGCGGACCGATATTGCCCAGTCCGAGCACCGCGCTTCCGTCAGTGACAATAGCGACCAGGTTGCTCTTAGCGGTGTAGTCATAAACCAGAGAGGGATCGGTCTGGATCTCCCGAGACGTTTGGACCGAGTGCGGGGGGAGATAAAAGAGGTTCAGGATGTTACGGTCCCTTGCCGGAATCTTAACCTTGATTTCAAGTAGACCCTGATGCCGGCGGTGAAGGTCAAGTGCCTGTTCTTTGAGCGTGCCTTTGGTTTGTGGTTCTGGAGAAAGACAAGGGAGCTTTCCTTCAAAAGAGAGTTTTTCCAACCGTTCGTATATTTTATCCGGATCTGCTTGGATCCTTGCTGTGCCACTTTTAATGGCCGCTCTGGCAACAGCAGCGGCGATGGCAGGGGCTACTTTGAAATCAAAAATCTCCGGCACAAAATAGTCGGCAGAAAGCCGGTCTTCCGGTACGAGTTGAGAAAAGGCCTTTGCCACAGCCAGTTCCATTTCAAGATTGATCGTTCGAGCTGCGACGTCGAGTATCCCCCGAAACAGCCCCGGAAAGATCAGGGCAATATCAAGAAGGTTGGGGTAATCTGCTCGAGAGGTCGCTATGATCCTGGCCCCTCCTTTTTTTGCCTCGGCCGGGATAATTTCAGGAACTGGTACGGCCAGGGCAAACACAATCGGGTTGTCGGCCATGGAAGAGACCATCTCCTGCTGAAAATCCGATAAATGCATCCGCCCCAACAAGGGCCTCTTTTAACGTTCCTTTTTTCTGTCTCAGGTTCGTGATCTTTGCGATTTCGGCCTTGGCCCAGTTCATACGTTCCATTCGGTACTTATAGATCGTTCCTGCCCGGTCGCATACGACCAGATCCTCGATCCCTGCTTTAATAA
>JAFDAE010000082.1 GCA_019314005.1 Deltaproteobacteria bacterium
CGAGGACAGACCGGTACGGGCCGGAGATTTTGTACAGATTGATTATGAAGGACTCAAAGATGGAAAGCCGTTCGACTCGGTCGGAAAGACCGAAAACTTTATCGCTGAAGTAGGTTCTGAAAAATTATTAAAGGAAGTCAGCGATCAGCTCATTGGTATGACATGCGGTGAAACAAAGACGTTTCCGGTCAAATTTTCAGATGACTATGTCCCAAAAAATTTGGCTGGAGAGGAAGTCTCCTTTACCGTAACTGTCAAGGAGATCAAAGAGCAGATCCTTCAGGAGATAACTGATGAATTCGCAAAAGATCTCGGACAATTTTCCAGCCTGGAAGAATTAAAGTCAGCTATTCGAGAAGAAATGGAACGCAATTTTAATAACTTTTCTGAACGAGAGCTTTACGAACAGATTATAGAGAAGCTAATTGAAAAGACCGATTTTGAACTGCCGGAGATCTTAGTGGGCCATGAGACGCAAGGTATGGCAAAGGATGCTGAAGCCGCCTTTGGGGGTCAGAATCTTTCGCTACAAGACATGGGGTACACGGAAAAGGCGTTACTGGATAAATACAGGCCTGCTGCGGAAAGAAAGGTGCGAGGCCTCTTGATACTCGATAAAATTATCGAACAAGAAGGATTTAAAATTAATGATGAAATTCTAAATGCCGGTTTTGAGAATCTGTCCAAAAAATTGGGCCAGCCCGTAGAAAGCCTTAAGATGGTATATAATCAAGACAAACAACAGGCTGCCAACCTGGATCAAAAATTTCTCGAAGAACATGCCATTAAATTTATTATCGATAACAGTACGGTTGAGGAAGTAGAACCGGATTCAAAAAAAGAATCAAACGATTAAGAAATTAAGGAGAAAATCTATGCCACTTATTCCTATGGTCATTGAACAAAGTTCGCGAGGCGAGCGTGCTTATGATATCTATTCCAGACTCTTAAAAGACAGAATCATCTTTCTCGGGTCGTCAATAACTGATGAGGTTTCAAATGTTTTAATCGCTCAAATGCTCTTTTTGGAATCCGAGGATCCGGATAAGGATATCAATTTCTATATCAATTCCCCAGGAGGTGTAGTCTCTGCCGGACTTGCCATTTATGACACAATGCAGTATATTAAACCTATGGTCTCTACCCTATGCATGGGGCAGGCTGCCAGCATGGGAGCCCTTCTCTTGGCGGCCGGCGCAAAGGAGAAACGATTTGCGCTTCCTCATTCAAGGATATTGATCCACCAACCCTTAGGGGGATTTCAGGGGCAGGCATCTGATATCGAAATCCAAACAAGGGAAATACTACGATTACGGGAGACCTTGAACAAGATTCTGGCCAAGCATACAAATAAAAATATACAACAGATCCAGCAAGATACCGATAGAGACTATTATATGGGTGGAGATGAAGCTCTGCAATATGGTATAGTAGATCATATAATTACAGATAGAGAAACGGAGCAGAAAGAGTAACCCAACAGTTTGGGGAGGATACACCATGCCAAAACGCGGTGAGATAAGCACAAGCGACCTTTTATGTTCTTTTTGTGGAAAAGGGCAGGACGAAGTAAAAAAATTAATCGCCGGGCCCGCGGTATATATTTGTGATGAATGCATTGAGCTGTGTAATGAAATTATCCAGGAAGAATATGGTAAAACAAAGGGGACTTCGGCACAGACAGTTATCCCTAAGCCCTCTGAAATAAAGGCGATTCTGGATGAATATGTCATAGAACAGGAACAGGCGAAGAAGATATTGGCAGTTGCTGTTTACAATCACTATAAACGGGTTGACGGCAATGTGTCCATGGATGATGTGGAGATTGAAAAAAGCAATGTCCTGCTTATCGGGCCGACCGGTTCGGGAAAGACTCTTTTGGCACAAACCTTAGCACGGATACTGAATGTGCCGTTTACTATTGCAGATGCCACTACCCTGACAGAGGCAGGATATGTGGGAGAAGATGTTGAAAACATTATCGCCAGCTTACTTCAAAACTGTGATTATGATGTAGAACGTGCAAGTCGAGGAATTGTGTACATTGATGAAATAGACAAGATCGCCAGAAAATCAGACAATCCTTCAATCACAAGGGATGTCTCAGGCGAAGGTGTGCAACAGGCCTTATTAAAAATTATTGAGGGCACCGTGGCGAGCGTTCCACCAAAGGGAGGACGAAAGCATCCGCAACAAGATTTTATCAAGACCGACACTTCTAATATACTATTTATCTGCGGTGGAACATTCAATGGCTTGGAACGAATTATTCAAGCCCGTACAGGAACGAAAACGATTGGATTCGGAGCTGAAATAATCAAGCTCGAAAAAGAAAATATAGGTGAAACCCTGAAGATGGTTCAACCGGAAGATCTTATCAAGTTCGGTCTGATTCCGGAATTCATTGGAAGACTCCCTGTTTCTGCGACCTTAGGCGAACTAAATAAAAATGCGCTTATTAAGATCCTTACCCAACCAAAGAATGCGCTGGCAAAACAGTTTCAAAAACTCTTTGAATTTGAAGGCGTAAACCTTCGATTTACTGATAGCGCTCTCACTGCTATCGCTGAAGCAGCCCTCACAAGAAAGACCGGGGCCCGTGCCTTGAGGGCCATAATGGAAGAGACCATGCTTGATATAATGTATCAACTCCCTTCTATCGAAGGGGTTACTGAATGTGTAATAAGTGAAGAGGTGATTGTAAATCAAGAAGATCCTATTCTCCTGTTTGAAAACGAACAGAGCAAAAAGCAAGCATAATACATAAAGTTTGAAGTGACTAAAAACTTTAAACTTCACACAAGGAAACACTATGTTTAATATAAAAAAATTAAAAAAACCTGGTGAACATTCAGCGCCGCCCATACTTATTCCGCTTCTTCCACTACGGGATATTGTAGTCTTGCCCCATATGGTAGCGCCACTCTTTGTGGGAAGAACTAAGTCTATCAATGCATTGTCAAATGCTCTGGACCAACACAATAAAAGCATTTTTTTGGCCACTCAAAAAGATGCCTCCATAGATTCTCCATCTGAAAAAGATATATACCGTACAGGTACTATTGGAACAGTACTCCAACTCTTAAAACTCCCTGACGGCACGGTAAAAGCTCTTATAGAAGGAAAAAAACGGGCACGTATCAGACGTTTTGACCAAGATGACCCGCACTTTTTGGTTGAAGTCGAAGAAATAATCGAGTCTCATGTACATACCCCGGAAGTCGAAGCCCTCGGCAGGAACATTATAACCGCATTCTTCAATTACTCAAAAATAAATAAAGATATTTCCAGCGACTTAGCCAACACGATAGCTTCCATCAGCAGTCCTTCACGACTGGCGGATACCGTGACATCTCATTTTTCCTTCAAAATTAAAGACAAGCAGCGGTTATTGGAAGCAGCACAACTTTCCAAGAGGCTCTCCCTCCTCTATGAACTCATGCAGTCTGAAATTGAAGTACTCGCCATAGAGAACCGCATCAAAGGACGAGTCAAAAAGCAGATGGAAAAGATGCAGAAAAATTACTATCTGAACGAGCAGATGCGGGCCATTAAAAAGGAAATGGGAGATGCTGACGATCAGCAAAGTGAGTTGCAAGAGCTTGAAAAACGCATAAAGCGCAAGAGGTTGTCAAAAGAAGCCAATGCCAAGGTACAGCAGGAGTTTAAAAAACTGAAGATGATGTCTCCGATGTCGGCAGAGGCCTCGGTTGTGAGAAATTACATTGACTGGATTATTGAACTTCCATGGTTTGACAGGACCAAGGTTCAAACCAACATTGAAAAGGCCGAGGAAATCCTAAACAATGACCACTATGGCCTTGAAAAACCAAAGGAACGAATTCTTGAATACCTGGCGGTGCAAGCCCTGGTAAAAAAGATTCGTGGCCCTCTTCTCTGTCTCGTTGGCCCCCCAGGGGTTGGCAAGACGTCGTTGGCCAGATCTGTGGCACGGGCCACGAATCGAAAATTTATTCGACTTTCTCTGGGAGGTGTCCGGGATGAAGCCGAGATTCGTGGCCATAGACGAACCTACATTGGCGCGCTACCGGGTAAGATCATACAATCTCTCAAGAAAGCAAAGGCAAATAATCCTGTCTTCTGCCTGGACGAAGTAGACAAAATGAGTACTGATTTCCGAGGGGATCCCTCTGCCGCGCTTCTTGAGGTCCTCGATCCGGAGCAAAATTTTGCATTTAGCGATCACTACTTAGATGTGGACTATGACCTTTCCGAGATCCTGTTTATCACTACAGCCAACACGCTCCCCAACATCCCGGCGCCCCTGCAAGATCGGATGGAAATCATACGGCTTCCAGGTTATACGGAACAAGAAAAGCTACAGATAGCAAAAGGCTTTTTGATAGGCAAACAGATAAAGATGAATGGCTTGAATGATAATAATCTACATTTTTCAGACAATGCTATTTTGACTATCATTCGTGAATATACCAGGGAGGCGGGGGTACGTAATCTGGAACGCGAGATAGCTTCGATCTGTCGCAAGGTGGCTCGTAAGGTTGCCAAAGAAAAAGACACAAGTCTTCGGTTGTCCGAACAGTCTGCAAAAAAATATCTCGGGATTCCTCGCTATAGATATGGCCAGATCGAAGAAACAGACGAGATAGGACTTGCCACCGGTCTTGCCTGGACAGAGGTCGGAGGAGAGATCCTGTCTATAGAAACAATCATAATGCCGGGAAAAGGCAAACTTGATGTGACCGGGAAATTGGGAGACGTAATGCAGGAATCAACCCGTGCGGCTCTGAGCTATGCGCGTTCGCATGCCACACGTCTCGGTATTAGCCCGGATTTTTACCAGAACATAGACATACATATACATGTTCCAGAAGGCGCTATCCCAAAAGACGGGCCTTCGGCCGGCATTGCAATGCTTAGTTCTATTGTATCGGCCCTCATTAAAAAACCGGTCTATCGAAACGTTGCAATGACCGGTGAGATCACGCTTCGAGGCCGAGTGCTCCCTATCGGCGGGTTGAAAGAAAAGATCCTTGCGGCACATCGCGGCAGAATAAACAAAGTGATTATACCTGCAGATAACAAGAAAGACCTCGCTGATATTCCTGCCACAATTCTGAAGCAGGTAGAGATAATTTTAGTCGATCGTGTAGACGAAGTTTTGTCCCATGCACTTAAACTGGAGGAGGGTGATTCTCTCTTTAAAGAAACAGGGGAGAACTTGCCTACACTTCTGCCGGAAGTCAGCAAGGACATAGAATCAGACACTAAGCATGACAGTATCATAAATTAGTGCGATCAGCGTTAAGAAGTTCAAAGAGAGCTTTGCACAACTGCCATTTCCCCGTGATGCGGCGGCAGGCTTCAAATTTTGGCACGGAGTGAAGCGTCAGCGCTATCCTCAAAATACCCAATGTATTCCTCCGGTTGCACGAAGTGAAGCGTCAGCGCTATATTCTTGCCTTTCTTGCCTGACGAAAAAATGTCGCGTTGTGCAAAGCTCTCACAGGCACAAGGTTTTTCGGCTTTGTGCCTTTTCTTTGGAAATTCAGTAAGTACTCAGGGTTAAAACGGTTCAAGGTTCAGGGGTTCACGGTTCAAGGTTAAGGCGAACAACCGTGAACCCTGAACCTTGAACCTTGACAAACCTGAGCAGTTAGGAAATTCATAGGACACGAATAATTATTACGGAGGTTCAGACAATGGAAAGGACTTTATCAATTATCAAACCCGACGCGGTGGCAAACAGTCATATAGGGAATATAATCAAAAAATTTGAATCAAACGGACTCAAAATCGTAGCGCTGAAGATGATCTCTATGACCAAAAAGGAGGCTCAAGGATTTTACGCGGTACACAAGGACCGCCCATTTTTTGACAGCCTTACCGATTTTATGTCATCAGGACCTGCCATACCAATGATCCTGGAAGGTGAAAATGCTATCGCAAAAAACCGTGAGCTTATGGGGGCGACCGACCCAAAAGAAGCTGCCGATGGAACCATTCGCCGGGATTTTGCCATTGATAAAGAGAAAAACGCTGTGCACGGTTCAGATTCGCCGGAAAGTGCCGCATTCGAAATCGGATATTTTTTCAGCGGGTTAGAAATTATGAATTAAAAGTGTTCAAACTCAGTATCTGGTTTGTCCTCGCTATCACTACTCATATTCAATGTAACCCCTGTTGTTTCTTCCTCTGTCGCTGTATCGTCAGGTATAGGCGTGGAGTCTGTGTCATGTTCGGTTACAGGCAGCGCATGCACGCCAACTGATGTGTCAATTTCTTTCAGTGAAGATATAATACCATCATCCATGTTCTTCGTGGCTATGGAGTCAGCACGATCGACCTTGAAGAATGCAATGGTGCCTCGGAGCTGTTCCGTCTGTGAAGACAACTCTTCTGCTGTTGAGGCTATCTCCTCAGTTGCCGAGGCGTTCTCCTGGGTCACTTGACTTAACTGCTGGATTGCATTGTTTATCTGATCGGTCCCCGAGTTCTGCTCCTTACTGGAAGCAGCTATCTCTTGCACCAGGTCGGCTGTCTTCTGGATGTCAGGAACCATTTGGGCCAGCATTTCACCAGTATGTTCCGCAATATCCACACTTGACGCGGAAAGTTTACCGATCTCTGAGGCTGCGGCCTGGCTCCGCTCCGCAAGTTTGCGAACTTCGGCTGCTACCACTGCAAAGCCCTTGCCGTGCTCACCTGCGCGGGCCGCTTCAATAGCGGCATTCAATGCTAACAGGTTCGTTTGGCGTGCGATCTCCTCGATGATCGATATCTTGCCGGCGATCTCCCTCATCGCACCCACTGTTTCTGTCACTGCCTTGCCGCCTTGTTCTGCGTCCTGGGCGGCCTTTAACGCTATCTTTTCGGTCTGCTGCGCGTTGTCCGCGTTCTGATTGATGCTGGCAGCCATCTGTTCAACAGATGCGGACACCTCTTCTGCTGAAGATGCCTGCTCATTTGCCCCCTGCGCCATCTGACCAGCGCTAGCACTCATCTCCCGGCTCCCTGACGCCACATTGTCTGCGGCAGACTTTACGTCGCGTACAACCTGACGAATTTTTTCAGCCATCGCAAAAAGAGACTGCCCCAGAATGTCCTTGTCTGAAAGGGGTTTTACTTTGACGGTCAAGTCGCCTTTTGAAATCTGTTCAGCCACTTTGCCCATGTCCTTAAGATTCGACACCATTTTGTTCATAGCTTGGGCCAAAATGCCCACCTCGTCCCTCTGGGCAATATCAAGGGTCTGTGTAAGATCTCCCTCTGAAATTCTTTCTGCGAGACCGACGGCCTGTGCAAGGGGCCTTGTTATAGACTTGGTTACAAAGTAACCAAGGATTAGAGCCACAACCACAGCACAGGACATCAGAATGATCATTATTGTCATTGAAAATGCCTTAGCCTGTTTTGCATCCTCTTGGGCTAAATTCATGCCGTTGTCCGCGATCTCTTCGAGTTCACTCAGCAGAGCCATCATCCCGTCGGATGCCTCGAACATTGCGGTTACGCATGCCTGTTCTTGCGATTCTAACTCCTTTATTTTGGTCTCAGCATATTTTTCAAGCTTCTGAAGGCCTCGTTTTAGCTTTGTTGAATAACGCATACCGCGCTGTAATAGTGATTCTTTTTGCCCCTCATCGGCAGCCACGATATTTGCCCCGACCTTGTGAAACTTTACGTGGATTGATTGGAAGTCATCAAGGAGTGCGGTTAATTCCTTGTCTTCAATCTTGTACGACGTGTACCAGGCGCCAAGAAAACATTTAGTGGGGTCAAGCTCGCCAGTGAAGTCTACTCCATAATCTACCGCATTTTTTAATGCCTCAAACCATCTCCTGTGTTTCAGGTCTGCCGCATATAAAAATGAAGAAAGGTCATAGTGGACACCGTTATAAGTAAAACTGTACTGTACCCTCTTTTTATGGGCTTCTACCAATTCTCCGGCTTTATCTGTGAACACCGATTGGTATTTGCTGATTTGATCAACCAGATCTAACATCTCGTCGGTTCCGCGAGGTACTTTGATGGTAATCCCATCTTTAACATACATCTTTCCCGCGGGACTATTCTTAAACTCCTCAGATTCTGTTCCGTATTTAACCATGGAGATAAACATGTCTAAGTCGCCGATGTACTCGTTGATTTCTGCTTCGATCTCGCTCAGTCCATCTTCAGATAGGAGATAATTTCTGCACGCATTCAGTGCACGCTCTGCAACAATCATGGTCTCCATTGCCACATCTTTAAAAGGCGCTTTTTCTTCCACCACCACATCGCCGCTCCGGGCCACTTTCTTTACCATTGTTATGCCTGTAAGTCCGGCAGCCACAACAATTAGAGACAAAGCTATAAAGCTTGCCATCAATTTCTTACCGATTGTTACCTTCATATCTTACCCCCGGTTTTAATATTGAGATCGGGTTTCGCTGGAACGAAACCATCATAATTTCATTCCTAATTTCAGCCACACATCGCTCATAAGATGTCATTTAATAGGTTCATCGATAATAACTAAGGAGAACTTTAGTCCATTGTAGACTCTACTACCTTAAAAACAAGGATCTCGTGATATGGGGGGTCATGAACTTATGGTATGGTCAAGATTACATGAAAGGGAATGAGATAATTGAAAGGAGTGGCAACTATTTTTACCG
>JAFDAE010000083.1 GCA_019314005.1 Deltaproteobacteria bacterium
ATAAACAGCAAAAGCATCAATGAAGCCGCCCTGGACAAGGCAAAACAGACTTTATCAAAAATGGAACGTGCGTTGACGATGATCGATAATCCTGATTTTGGCTTGTGCCATGAGTGTGAAGAGCCGATCCCGTTTGCAAGATTGATGATTATGCCCGAATCCGGTCTTTGCGTTAAATGTGCTGAGGCTATGGAGGGGTAAAGAGATGAACGGTACAAATCGTGTAAGAATAAAATCGGGCCTGCGTGTTCTGATCGTGCTTAAAAAAGACCAGCGATCAGGAAGGACAACGGAAGGGATAGTTAAAGATGTCCTGACCAAATCCAAGACCCACCCCCATGGCATTAAAGTCCGCCTGGAAAGCGGTGAAATCGGGCGGGTTAAGGAACTATTAGAATAATGTGATATAGGGGACAAAGGAGGATTCAAAGCCATGAACGATGACCGATCAGACCTTCAGCATGATCAGTATTTGATAAGAATAGCAAAAGGTGAACGCCTGTATAAGTTCTATTATTTTCGTCCCACTGCCGGGCGTCATATGAAATTTGAATATCGGATACTGACAAAAGAGAAAACCAACGGAATGATAGAAATGGTAAGTTATAATTTCAAGGTTGTAAATGGTGTCCCACAGAAGAGCTCTATCACGAAAGCGCCTGAGCTTTCAAAAGACCAATTAGAGGATATTGTCCACAATATGGTGAAAAAAACGAATACCGGTCCAGATGAGTTCGAGGAGTTGAACCTTTCTGAATTTTCCACAATAGATGAACAACTTGAATTTCTGCAAAATCAGGATCGGGTAGATACGATGTATATCATGTAGATAGTGGGACGGAAGCAAAGAATTTGAAATAATTTTTTATCACAAACGAGTGTCCAAGTAAGGTTCAAAGGAAAATCATCCGCCATCCCCCCTTGACCTTTCTAAAAATTATGATTTATTAAACGGTAGAGATCAACAAGAAAGCCCTTCAGGAACCCTTATTAACCACATTAAAGGAGAAAACCTCATGACTAAGGCGGATCTAATTACACAGATGGCAAAGGATGCGAGCATTTCAAAGGCTGCGGCCGGCAAGGCCCTGAACTCGTTTACTGGCAATGTCACAAAAGCCCTGAAAAAGAAGGATGGAAAGGTTACGCTGGTTGGTTTCGGGACATTTTCAAAGGTCCGCCGTAAGGCCAGAAAGGGCGTGAATCCTGCCACGGGTAAAAAAATAACGATTAAAGCGCGCAATGCCGTGAAGTTCAAGACTGGCAAGACCCTAAAAGACGCCATTTAGTTTCCACGAGTTGACGGGGTGGCTCTCCGTATGAAAAACATAGGGGTCGGGTCTTTGAAAACATAGGAAAACATAGGGGTCGGGTCTTCATTCTTGATAAAGTAAAGCCGAGAAGTAAAGAATGAAGACCTTACCCCTACCCCATGACCCTTTATGAGAATACGTTGACATCCTATTCCCTTGACACACCCCCCGCTTCTGCTTACACTCTTTCCGAGACCTTTGCATAACTATCATATGAGCGCTGACGCTTCACTTCGTGTCCCATGATGCGGCGTCAGGCTTCAAAATTTGGCACGCAGTGAAACGTCAGCGCTCATAAAGTCGCGTTGTGTAAAGCTCTCGTAGTGAATAATCCAGGTTAGCGTAGTCAGGAGTTTTCATAGAATGGCTGAAGTAAAGACAGCGATTAGAGAGATCGAACAGATGGATTCAGAGATCGAAGATTATTTCAGAAGGGACAGGAGTGGTCAAAAGCCTCGATGTCCGGATTATAAGGGTTTCATAAATAGGGTGCGGGCACAATGGGGTCGGAATCTTTATTCAAGTATCCGAGACGATCGAGATGCTGCAAGTTCCGTTTTGGATAAATTGATGACGTATGAAAGGATTTGGGATGGTCAATTCATGCGATACTCGGATGAGCGCGAAAAAGAGCGAGGACGGCAAGTCTTTCTGGATAAAGCCTGTGATCAGATATGTAAAGAAACCGGAAGAACTGTTGAAGGTGATGTAAGAGACGCATTGATCTCCCAATATGATCAAATTATTCGTAGCGGCAATAAGCCTGACTTTTTTTATGATAAAGCCGCAAATACTTTCTCGGTTAAAGCAAAAAAATAGAATCAAAGAAACAAAGGGACGAACCTAAGGGGCCATATTTGATGTGAAGAAATTCATTTTTTGTCAGGATCACTCGATCTTGAGATAGGGGGCCAAAATTGTCAGGTATTCGACATAAAGTTAAGGTTATGGAGTGTCCCAAGTGTAAATCATTCATGGAGAAGGTCACATTTCATGGCATTGAGGTGGACCGGTGCACCGATTGCGGGGGTATCTGGTTTGATCGTCTTGAGAAAGAAAGATTGAAGAGCCTGGAAGGATCAGAGCTTTTGGATGTGGGTGATCCGAAGGTCGGAAAAGAGTATAGTAAGATTGGAAAAATCAAATGCCCCAGATGCAAGAATGAAATGACAACAATGGCAGACGCGAAGCAGCCGCATATTCGGTTTGAGAGCTGTGTTATTTGCGACGGTTCCTTTTTGGATGCCGGCGAATTTAGAGATTACAAAGAAGAAACCTTCCTTGATTTCTTTAAGGATCTCCTGCTTCGCTAAGACCGAGGAGGCCGGAACCGCCTGTTTCGATTATTTTTTCTTGCTAATCGTACTTTGTCGTAGCATAATCCGATTAAGTTTAGACTATGAGACCTTTGCAAAACTGCCATTTTTCCGTGAAAAGATCGACTTATCTGAAGGAGCGGCGTTCGGTTACTGTGCGTCGCATAACAAAAATTTTTCTTGTTGGGGCCTTATGCATGGCGCTCATACTGGCTTCCCATGGTATGTCTGCCGCCTCGGATGTTAATATATCGGTGACCATTGCCATTGGTGGTGTAGCATATGGGGTGTATTTTTTTGTCTCTTATACTGCGGGCTATAACCCTGACTGGAAGGCCTTTCAACCCGAAACAGCGTTACTTAATCGCGGCCCGGACGGCTGGAGGGTGGGGTATCCTCACCTGAAATTCATAGAGGACGGCTGCTCGTCTTATGCGCCTTACGTCGATGTAATGCGTGTGGTGTTTTAGAAAAGATGGAGGTCCCATGAGCATCTTTGAAGTCATTATGCTGGTCTGTTTTGGTGCGGCGTGGCCTTCATCAATCTACAAATCCTACATGTGCAGGACAGCAAAGGGGAAAAGTGTATGGTTTCTTTACATTGTTTTTGCAGGGTATGTAGCCGGAACTATGCACAAGCTGTTTCATAACGTGGACTGGGTGATCTGCCTTTACATTGCAAACGGCATCATGGTCTTGATCGATATCCTGCTATATTATCGAAACAGAACTATTGATGAACGGCTTGAAAGCCGCGGTGAAAGCCGCGGGGTCAAGTCTGCTCTTGACTCTTGAGTACCGCAAGGGAAGGGGTGGTACGATTCAAAATGTTTTCTGAGCGCCATTTCCAAAAAAACATATCAATCTAATTGACTTGACTTTTCAATCTGTTATAATATATTTATTTAAATATAGCGGTTTCGTGAATATCTTTAAGATAATATTATTCAGTTGCGGGAGGACAGATGAACAAGGCGACTCTTGTTGATGTTTTAAAAAAAGAGGCTAACATAACAAAAGGTGATGCCGAAAAAGTTGTAAGCATCTTTTTTGATGAAATATCAAATGCTCTTGAAAGGGGTGACAGAGCAGAGATCCGGGGTTTTTGCAGTTTTTTTGTAAAAAATTATAAAGGGTATGTCGGCAGAAACCCTAAGACCGGTGACTCTGTCGAGGTTACTTCCAAAAAACTTCCGTTTTTCAAGTGCGGAAGAGAATTGAAGAAAAAAGTAGATTACTAACAAAAAAAGGGAGTACATATCATGAAAGATGTCAAAAAGGCATTTGAAACGATAATTGAGGGCATGAAGCTTCCGACGCATAAGACGCTCAAGGAACTTATTAAGAGATTGGAGTCGTTGGAAAAAATTGTAGCAAAGAGTATGACAACCACTAAAGCACGGGCAAAAGCAACAACAAGTAAGAAGAAACCAACAAAGGCGCGTTCAGTCAAAAAAGCTGCTCCCGCAAAGAAAACAGCAGCAAAAAAGACAAAGAAAACAGCAGCAAAAAAGACAAAGAAAGCCGCGTCAAAAGCAAAGTCCGGCAAGAAATCTGCTACAGAACGAGTCTTCGATGTTATCCGAAAATCTCCCAAGGGTATCACGGTAGGTGCGGCACGAAAGGCGACAAGGCTGGAAAGCAAACAAGCATCCAATATTATATTCAGGCTTTTAAAACAGGGAAAAATTGTAAAGAAAGACCGCGGTATCTATGCTGTTAAGTAAGGGTTCTTTTGAATTAATTAGGACGCAGATTTTCGCAAGATAAACGCAGATATATATTTTATAAAATTATCACACATATCTCTTTATTAGTTTTCCTCTTTACCATGTAACTCGCAACTTTATATTTTTTATCCTGACAATCTGCGTTCATCTGCGTCCAAAATAGAAATTTCTATCAAATTCCCGTATGACCAAACCCACCTGTATTTCTGGAGGTCTCATCCAACATTTCTACTTCTTCCGGCTGTAACTGGTAGACTTTTTGGATTACCATTTGGGCGATTCGATCGCCCCGCTTTATGGTATAAGGCTCATTCCCAAAATTGACCAGAGCAACCCCCACTTCCCCCCGATAGTCTGAATCTATTGTTCCGGGCGAATTGATCAGCCCGATCCCATGTTTCACGGCAAGACCGCTGCGAGGACGGATCTGAGCCTCAAACCCCCGTGGTATGGCCACAGCGAAACCTGTCGGAACCAACACAATCTCTCCAGGCGCTAATACGATCGGCTCTTTGACAGCAGCACAGATATCCATCCCCGATGCATGTGGAGTCATATACTTTGGAAGCGAAATATCCGCATCCTGTTCCGGACGCAACCTGCGAATGCGAAGGGCTAATTTCTCGACTCCGCTCATTTCTGATCGTTTTCCGCTCTTAAGGCGGCCTTGCGGCTAAGTCTAATCTTGCCGTCGCGGTTCACTTCGAGCACTTTAACCTTTACTTTATCCCCTACATTCAAAATATCAGTGACCTTTTGTACAGGTTTGAAATCAAGCTGGGATATATGTACCAGACCGTCCGTTCCCGGGAGGACTTCCACAAATGCCCCAAAATCCATGATCTTGCGAACGGTTCCATCATAGAGGGCCCCCACTTCAACCTCCTGAACAATCTCTTCGACCATTTTGAGGGCCTTTTTGCCGAGTTCTTCGTTCTCGGCTGTTATCTTGACATTCCCTAAATCATCCACATCGAGACGTGTGCCGGTCTCCGCTTGAATGGCCCGAATTACTTTCCCCCCAGGCCCTATTATGTCTCGTATCTTATCGGGATTGATTTTCAGTGTAAAGACCATGGGCGCATGCTCAGAAAGTTCCGATCGAGATTCTTTGATAGTCTCAGCCATCTTGTCAAGGATAAACAATCTTCCTGCTCTGGCTTGCTCCAAAGCCTTTTCCATAATATCCTCTGTCAAGCCGTCGATCTTTATATCCATCTGAAGCGCGTTAATCCCTTCACGCGTGCCGGCGACCTTAAAGTCCATATCACCCATATGATCTTCATCACCCAGGATGTCAGATAGTATAATGACGTTCTCACTTTCTTTCATCAAGCCCATGGCTATGCCGGCAACCGGTTCCTTCACGGGCACGCCTGCGTCCATCAATGCCATACTGCCCGCGCATACCGTAGCCATAGAAGAGGAACCGTTTGATTCCATAATTTCGGAAACGATTCGGATGGTGTAAGCAAACGCTTCCGAATCCGGCAGAATTTTTGCGACTGCTCTTGTGGCCAAAGCTCCGTGTCCGATCTCACGCCGCCCAGGGCCTCCCGAGCGTCTTACTTCGTTTACACAATACGGAGGGAAATTGTAATGCAACATAAAGGGCCTGAAGACCTCGCCATTCAATGTCTCCATACGTTGTTCATCCCCTGTGGAACCGAGTGTCACGCTTCCGAGAGCTTGCGTCTCCCCCCGGGTAAACAGACACGATCCATGGGCCCTGGGAAGTATTCCAACCTCACATGTAATCTCTCGAACTTCATCAAAGCGGCGTCCATCAATCCGCTTGCCATCTTTTATTGCCAACTCCCGTACGGCGCGTCGTTCCAGTGCGTAAAAAGACTGTTTTATCTCCTCTGCTCTGTCTTCCCATGTTTCACTTAATGCATTCAGGAGATTCTCTTTGATTTCTTCCAACTTATCCTGTCTTGGAAGTTTTTCGACGATTTTAATTGCCTCCTGGATTTGAGAAAACACGACCTTTTCAACCTCTGCTACCAGGACTTCATCTTTTTTAACTTCGGCTAGTGTTCTTTTTTGTTTTCCGGTCGCCTCTCTTAGTTTTTTTTGAATTTCGAGTATCGGCTGCATCTCGCGATGACCGAAAAAAATCGCCTCCAGCATTTCGGATTCAGAAGCATTATTGCCTTCCCCTTCTACCATCACTACCGCTTCCTCGGTCCCGGCCACAATGAGATTGATGGTACTCTTGTCCCATTCCTTAATCGAGGGATTAATTATCAATTCCCCTTCAATCTTTCCCACTCTAACCGCAGCAACAGGTCTCGCAAACGGTATGCCTGAAACCTCAAGGGCTGCAGACGCCCCGATCAGGGCAAGGACATCCGGTTCATTTTCCTTGTCCGCGGACAAGACCGTGGCGATAACCTGGGTTTCGTTACGGTATTCTTTAGGAAAAAGCGGCCGGATAGGACGATCTATAATACGTGCCGTAAGGGTCTCTTTTTCACTTGGACGTCCAATCTCCCTCCGGAAATAATTCCCGGGAATTTTGCCCGCAGCATACCCTTTTTCCATATACTCCACAGTGAGGGGTACAAAATCGAGCCCTTCTCTAACCTGTCTGCTAGCCACTGACGTTACCAAAACAATGGTGTCTCCATATCGGGCCAAGACAGCCCCATCGGCCTGCCTTGCTATACGGCCGGTCTCAAGGGTAAGCGTTCTTCCCCCCAACTCAGTTTCAAATTTAAAAGCCATTAATATATTCCTTTTTTAATTTTAATTTTCTCGTTATTGCCCAAAGGGCTGTCCAACGTTACTTTCTCAGCGCAAGCGAACTAATAAGGGTTTTATAGCGAGTTACGTCTTTACCCTTGAGATAGTTTAATAATCTTCGACGACTGCCTACTAATTTCAACAAGCCTCGCCTTGAGTTATGATCCTTTTTATGGATCTTAAAATGTTCTGTTAAATGGGTAATCCTGCTCGTCAAAAGAGCGATCTGAACTTCCGGCGATCCCGTATCCTTTCCGTGCACTTTAAACTTGTCTATTATTGCTTTTTTTTCTTCCGTGGTTAGATGCACTTCAACCCTCCTCCTTAGTTATAAAAATCAATCTGGAAATACAGCATAATACCGAAAATCCTCACCGTTGCCGTCATGGTTTACCACCGCAATAAGTCTTTTTTGTGAGTCAACCACCTTGATCCACGGTGACGCACCCTGTTCAAACGTTTCAAAAGCACTCTTTGCCAGTGGCCTTCCGCAAAGGATATCCGCCGACATTCTGTCATTAACTACAATCTCGGGAATTCCTTTAAGGGCGTCATTCATAGTAAGGACCCGCTTCCCAATACAGCCCCCTTCAAGCTCATCCAATGTCAGGGCATCTTCAACCTTAAAATCCCCGCAGGCAAGACGTCTTAAACCCGACAGATGCCCACCGCACCCCAAAGCATCTCCAATATCAGATGCTAATGTTCGAATATAAGTCCCCTTGGAACAACAAACCTTAAAACGGACTTTGGGCAACTCTACCTGAAATACTTCCAGGGAGTGAATCGTTATCTGCCGTGGCGGCTTTACGATCCCTTTCCCTGCACGTGCAAGCTTATAAAGTGGGACACCCTTGTGTTTCAGCGCTGAAAACATGGGAGGCACTTGATCCATAGTTCCTATGAACTTCGCGCATGTGCTCTCAATTTCGCTTTCAGCCAGGGACAAATCAGTCGTTTCGGAAATTACCCTGCCTGTGGAATCTTGGGTATCTGTACGAATCCCAAGCCGCAGCGTGCCTTCATAAACCTTTGTCAGAGACTCCAAAATCCCTGCCAGACGGGTAGCTTTGTTAATACAACAGACCAAAAGTCCTGTGGCAAAGGGATCCAATGTTCCGGTATGCCCTGCCTTCTTGACCTTTAAAAGTCGCTTTAACCTTGCCACCACTCCCGCAGAAGTAATACCCACGGGCTTGTCTACCAACAAAACTCCGTCCATCAAAATAGCTCATAGCCGACTCGACTTTTCGACTGAATCAGCAATCTGAAACAAGCGTGTCTTAACCGACTCGAGAGTCCCCTCCATGTTAAACCCAGATGCGGTGAAGTGCCCCCCACCGCCAAACCTTTCTGCTATCTCCGACACGTCCACTTTTCCTTTTGAACGAAGGCTGACGTGGACTTTTTTCTCATCGATCTCCCGTGCAAGGGCAGCAAACTCTGTTCCTTTGATGAATCGAGGGTAGTCAACAAATCCGTTGATATCCCCGGAGCCGGTTCTCGTCTTTGTCATCA
>JAFDAE010000400.1 GCA_019314005.1 Deltaproteobacteria bacterium
CAAACATATTGATTTATTTGAGTGGCTCTTGGAGAAAATGGATTATCCAGCACGGCCACAACACCGCCTGAGAAAGGCGGCTTAGGCAAAATGGCCGAAGTTAGAACCAACCCCGAAATTTGAAATAAATTCGAATATCAATATGACAAAATGACCAAAACTAACGCATTGAAAATACGATATTTTTGTCATTAAAAAAATTCGTACTTTGGTCATTGTTGAGGATTTAGTGCTATGAATTTCTGACCAAAACAGGAGTTTCGGTCAGGCACTAATTATTTTATGTGGATATTTACCTTAAATGAATATTTGTTCATATTGATATAATATTAAAATTCGGCTTTTTTTATCAAGCAAAAAAGTCGTCTAATACGAAACTATATGGTTAGCCTGAGAAGCAAATTATGAATCTATTTGAAAAAGCAAGAATCAGAGATGTAGTACTAATATTGATAGGTGCCCTTAAATGAAGGACCTTCTGAGCGTGGGGATATACAGGGAGGGGGGTGATGAAATTGCGATAATTACTTGAATCAGGTAAACAGAAAGAATGTAAACCGTTATCAGTGATGGTTTAGGAGTATCTTAATTTCAAGGAGTAGCGTTGGAAAAGATAGCCGAGCTGCCGAGTGTGACATCGTTAAAGTCGATTAAGTATTGCTCGGCTTTTTTCTTGTAGTTCTATTAATGAGGTCCCCCAATGAAAAGACCCCTCAAATTGTGCATGCCTTGCTCCTGACGGGACGGTTGTTCTGTTGGGAGCATAGATAACATCTTTTGACAAGTCATCTGAGTTAGAGAGAGGGGGTTCGAGACATGCGGATTATTAACTTTAGACTTGAATGGGAGGCTGTCTCAGCCGAAACCTCAAAGGGGGAAATCATGAGGAGTACAACTTTGTTGCTAATTATTGGCTTGCTGATTATCCCATTACTATTAGGCTGTTCCATGAAAAGTGCAACAGCGGAGACCTCGTCCATTTCCATGGCCACAGATATGACACGGTATGTCCGAGGCGAAATGATCAAGCTAGTGGTGACAAACAACCTGGATATTCCTATTTGGTATATAGGCTATCCTCAGCGCGACTTGGTTTTCTGGACGATTGAAAGAGCTAAAGAAAATGGTTGGCATAGTCTGGGTTTTCGTCTGCCACTGATTGAGGAAGGTAGAGGGGTTTGCCGAATAGCAATGTATGAGCGACCCATTGGTGTTGTAATGGACCTTAAACCACACTCGGATCTTCTTTATGAATGGAACCAGAAGATATGCTTGCTCAAGATAGTAACCGAGTCAACCGAACCTGAGATAATCGAACGAGGTAGATACAGATTTGTATTGCGCTACAGTTTGGACACAGTGAAATCAGAGAACGTCGAGGCTGAACCATGGAAAAGACCTATTGATTTAGGTGAGATAAAGGTAGTCTACTCCAATGAATTTATCTTGGAGTAAATGGTATGAAATTCTAAGAGCTTTTCTTAGGCAAAATCAACAAGTTGACTAATAGTCGTCATTGGAGGATATTATGAAACGCATTTTCACAGTAATAGTGTCTCTATTTTTTATAGCAATCACGTGCTTGACCACAGGAGTGCCAACCATTCAGGCTACTGTTGAAGAAAATTGGCCGGCTGGACAAGCGAATACTCCTAGAAATTCTGATGATTTCTTCCTAGACTTTGAATCAGGAATCGACGAGATTCAAATAGAAAGCACCATTCCCAGTATGCAGTTTACTTCAACCGGCGCGCTGAATTGGAAATATGGCGATATCCGAACCAACAAGTATAACGTTTATCCTTATATTGATGCAGTATACGAAACTAACGGCAATTTCTTCGCCTGGCTGGGTACACTTGGAGACCAAGGGCGGATTGACTTCCTCGGAGGAGGGGCTTCTTATTGTTCCGTTCTTGTCAGCACGGCGTCTGGTTTGACCTTGGATGCCTACGACAGCGATGACACATTAATAGCTACTAGTGGCTGGGCCGATAACAATACTGGTACAAGAACCTTTACTCGTCTGACGGTTGAAGCTCCCGCAGGAGAAACTATTGCTTACGTCTTGGTTCATGATACCGGCAACTTCTGGCTGATAGATGATCTATGCACAGATGCCAATAAGGCCGTTATCCCTGTGCCCGGCAGAGATATCGGGAGCCACAGCGACAAGTTCGACATCGTCTTTATCCCTGATAATGACTATGGATCGGCAGCAGATATTGATACGTGGCTGCCGACTTTCCTCGATCACATTGATGATCAACTTGACCAGAGGCTTGATGGAGCAGCGCCCGTGACTGGCAATCTCTGCAAGTTCAATTTCTACTACACGAAAAGGCAGGGAGTTGCTAGCAGCAAAACACTTCCGACCGACCTGACTCTCGTGGCCCCTTTCGCGGATTCCTTTGTTATTTTTCATACCGCCGTGTTCGGTGATTCGTGCCGTATGAGCACTCCGAGTATCTATGGAGCTGAGGGGGAAATAAGCACTGCGACTCAGAATGGAAGGTCATTTATCCATGAAAGTGGCCACGGACTTTTTGGACTGGCGGATGAATACGATGGCTGCGGCACATATTATTTCCAGCCGGATCCAATGCCAAATATCTGGGCCACCGAAACTCTGGGTGAAGACGATGCAACCAGCGAAGGCTGGGATCCTGATGACATCTGGAAGTTCACAGACTGTCAGGGTGACTGGTGGAAGCTTGGCACCACAGAATACATCATGTTTGACGGAACAAGATTTGCCTACGGATGGGGCGTACCAGGTGAAAGAAGAATCCAATGGTTCTTGGATCAATTCCCAGCTTGCGCGGCAGGCGAAGCTTCGTTCGCGAGTGCTCCCCTGGCGGAGAAATCCATATGGCTGAATATACAAGTATCCGCGGACGTGTTTACTCTG
>JAFDAE010000401.1 GCA_019314005.1 Deltaproteobacteria bacterium
TTCATATGTAACCATACAGTCAAGACAATTGTAATGGTAGTATTCTGTACCTATCATATCTTTATAGTAAGGTTGGTTAGTATAGATGGAACAGAGTGTAGCAAGGCTCTTTGGTAACTCTGGATACAGACAATGAAAAGCATTCATGGTATCCATCCAAGTATTGTTAACATCAATACCAACGTTCTTCTTGAGGTAGTACATATCATAGTTACCGTTCTGTGTAATCTTGGGGATAGGAGACTCAAGTAGACGTTGCACTTCACGCCACACAATCATTTCTTCCTCAGTAGACCAGAAAGATTTTTCATGCATGTATATTGGAATAGTAAACGCATGAGTTGCATCCTTTCCAAAACCTATACAAGTTATTTGCTTATTCATTGTCTCAATGTCGAAGGCTATGTACTTTGCATTCTTAATGTAGTCATCAATATATGCTTTTATATCAGAAATAGTTTCTAGTTTTATCCAGTCTTTGTGAAGATATTTATATTCAGGAGTTAATGACTCTTCCTTTGCCCTCTTCAAGTCAAGTACAACAAGAGGGCGGTGTTCCCATTGACGCATAATTGCGGCAGGGTGGATAGTAGGGACAACCTTAAAATCCATTTCATACACAAGACTTTTATCAGGACCAAGAGTCCCCTGAGGAATACTAACAGATAAAACTGAGCCCCTCATTTTAGTAATGCCAGTTCTACCTGTCAATGCTTTAAGTGCTTCATTGCCCAATGCAATTATTACATTGGGGTTAACGTCATACACTTCCTTTTTCAACCTCTTTATCCCATCTATTAATGACTCTTTTGGGTGCTTCCTTCCTTTGTCTTCATAAAAATCTCCGAAGTCATTATTGTGAGGTCTTATGGTCATTACGTTAGTAATGTAACAGTCTGCACGTTCTATACCAGCTTCTTCTAACATTCTATCAAGAAGCTTTCCAGCCGAACCTACAAACGGGCGACCCAGTCTGTCCTCATCTCGACCGGGTGCTTCGCCCACTATCATTATCTTTGCATTGGATGGACCAATAGGGTGGACAATCAATTTTCATCACACTCCTCATCTCTAACCTCTATGAGTAAACTCTTTAATGCTTTTATATCAGTTTGAATACTAAGGTCATTCAACTGTTCAAGTATATCATTTATTCTTTGCCGCCTGCTTTTTGGCTTAGGGAAGTATTTTCGTTTAATTTTCCCCATTTCATTAATCACAGAATATGCACTGGTAGATAACATAACAAATGCATCTAATTCCTTCCACATCTTTTCATACTTCTCACCACGTTGCAATAATTTTATGACCCCTTTAAGATACTGTTGTTTTTTATTATCATAACTTTCAAAATACATATTCCAAGACTGTCTTTGTAAATCAACACAAAATTTAATTCCTTCTTCCGTTTTCATACATTCTCCACCTCACTTTTCTTCTTAATTTGTTTTTCGTTAATGTCTTTCCATCTATCTACTATAGCAAAATAATTCTGTTCATCTTTCTCAACAATTACACATTCACGACTTGTTGACATACAAGCTTCTAACATAGAACCGCCACCACCAAATGGGTCACCACCAAGTTCTCCTGGAAATGATATTGCTTCGAGCATAGATACAAGCAGTCCCTGCGGTCTTTCAAGTGGATGTCTCTTAAGTTTATGTGGGACACGTTTGTATGTAAACATATTACATGCAGTAGAGTTAAGTCCCCTTCTTCCTTTCATACACCAGAAAGCGGGTTCATAAGCATATGGAAAGTATTCTCCATTAGATGGGGTGCTACCTGAGATTTTGTTCCAAATGAGTGGCGTTGGGTCAACAAAGAAACCGGCTTCTTCAAGTATCTTCTTGAGTTCTACATAATGAGTCATTGAGAATGCCATTATCATATGTCGGTCAGGCTTAAGAGCCCTATAAAGTTCTCTTGACACCACCCTCAGTAGTTCCATTATTTTATAAGGGTCATCATCGTAGTCAACGTTTGATACGTTCTTCCCTGTGTCTGCCTTTTTATTTAAGTCAATGCCGAAGGGAGGGTCAGTAAGGAAAAAATCAAAGGTCTCATCACCCCACTTCTTTGTCTCAATAGCTGCATCACCATGTATAATATTAGGAACGACGTCTTTCTTTCTTCTCTTGTTTAATTCTTGCCGAAGAAGCACCGTTTGTAGTTGTTTATATTTCTTGAAGGCTGTAGTTTTACTTTTCTCTTTGCGGAGTTCCGGGAAGCTTTGTATTGCACGGGCAAGTTGTAAATCCATAGAGACAGTGCCTGCACTCTGGTCAAGGGCAGTTGCTGTATCACCTATGCCCCAACCTTCACCACCTGTATGACCTGTTCTATTGCCATACATTTCCTGGCGAAGTTCATGGAGTTGTAGCTTTGCAAGTACTTGCTCTTGCCAATCAAGTTCCTTTCGCTGTATGTTCTCCTCAAGTTCAATCTCTTTCTTTTGAATGTCAGTTAAATCTTCAAGGTACTTAACCTCAATTTCCTCACGCCCAAGTTTTTCATGAGCTTTGAGTCTACGTTCACCT
>JAFDAE010000402.1 GCA_019314005.1 Deltaproteobacteria bacterium
AGTCCCCGATATATTGTTGACTAAAAGTTCTATTACCGACTTGCGCCGCGATGAATCAAACAAGGATGTAAAGGCGTTAGCATTACTAATAAAGACAGATTTTCAGTTGGGTGACGAGGCGCTAAGCGGTTTTTTGTTTATTCTGTTTGGCCAGCGATGGTTTGATATGGTCTATTTGGCGTTAGATAAATTTATTGAGGATATGACCTGAGGCCTTGGTCTCGACCTGACAGCAAACATGATAGATTATCCCCAGCTGGTAGACAATTTGAGTGTCGGCACGATCGTTATTAACCGTGCTATGGAAGTGGTATTGTGGAATCGCTGGATGGAAAATCACAGTCATATACCTCGTGAACAGATTTTGGGAAAGGTGTTGACTGAAGAATTTCCCGCCTTAAAGCAAAAAGGGGTTCCCTGGAAGGTTCAAACGGTTTTCCGATTGGGAAACTTCGCGTTTTTTTCTCAAAAGCTACATCAATTTTTATTCGAATTTGAAAACACCAAATATTTCCGTCCCACCCTTCCCTATATGCAGCAGAGTGTTATCTTGGTGCCGTTAAAAGGACCGGACGGCACGGTGGAACATGTGTGTATCTCGATCTTTGATGTTACGGATTCAGTCCTTTATCAGCACCAGCTCATCGAGTCAAAGAGAAAAATCGAAGAGCTTAGCAAAATAGATGAACTGACCCAGATCAATAACCGTAGACACCTGATGACACGACTCAAGGAAGAGTTGGCAGTTCACGAGAGAAGTAGCTGTGTGCTTTCAGTTATCCTCCTTGATGTGGATCTCTTTAAAAACGTTAATGATCTACGAGGGCATATCTGTGGTGATTACGTACTGAGGGAGCTTGCGGGCATACTGACGAGTCAACTGCGTCAGTATGATATACTGGGACGTTATGGTGGAGAAGAGTTCGGTGTTGTGGTGCCGGGTGGTGGTATTGACCAGGCTTTAGTGGTAGCGGAACGATTAAGATCTGAAGTCGAAAAGTTCACATTCGAATGTGATAATAATAAATTCAATCTTACCATCAGCTTGGGCCTCTCAAGCACACGCGGAAATCTTCAAGCAACTCCACAGGAGCTTTTCAAAATGGCGGACGAATGTTTATACCGAGCTAAAGCATCCGGACGAAACTGCATAATTGCCCCTGAATACAAGGGTGATAGTATTGTTGAAAATTCCGCTAAGTGTGCTGGATCAAGAGATGTCTTGACCAAGACTTAGTCCATTTCCTCTTAAATTTTCCTCTCTACCGCATTATCAAAAAACGAGTTTGACAAGGTTTTTTATGCAGTTTTTTACCGGTTTAAGATGGATTGATCTTCTTGATATTTTAATCCTGAGTTTTTTCCTTCACAGACTCTTCATGATTTTTTGGCGGACCAACGCCATTCATATCATCCTCGGCCTCATTTTTATCTGGGTTGTCTCAATGGTTGCCCAGCACCTCGGCCTGGTCTTTACGAGCTGGTTTATGGGTGGTTTGAGCGCTGTTTCAGTTGTTATAATAATTGTGATCTTTCGCAATGAGATTAGAGATGTCCTCATACAAAGCAATCCCTTGAAGCTTCTTTTTGGTCATCCTGGACAAACCATTGTAATAGACTACCAGTCTATAGCCGATACGGCTTTTCGATTAGCACAGAAGAAGACCGGTGCGCTTATTGTCTTTCGAAGGCGAAATCGTCTTTATGACCATCTAAAGGAGGGAGTTGATATTGATGCCCTGGTGAGTCCCCAGGTTATTGAAAGTGTGTTTAACCATGGTGCGCCGGCCCATGACGGAGCAATGGTCATAGATGGAAATCGGATTAAAAAAGTGGGGGCATACTTACCGCTAACCGAACGGGAGCACCTACCGCAAAAATTTGGCACGCGACACAGGGCGGCGCTTGGAATTGCAGAACGTTCGGATGCGGTGGTAGTGGTGGTTTCAGAGGAGCGGCAAGAGGTCTCGATAGTGATCGGACAGGAGATTGCAAGGGTCCCCTCGGCAAATGTCCTGGCAAGAAAAGTAAAAACGATTCTTCAAAATGGAGGATATGAGGCAAAACCTAATATATATAGATTACAGCAAATTGGACGTGAATTAATAGGACTCGGCGTTTCCTTTATGATTGTCATGGCTTTCTGGCATACCTTTGCGGGGAAACAACAATCTTTGATCTCCTTAACTGCACCTCTTGAATTTAGAAACCTACCTGCGGAGTATGACATGATTAAAGTCTCTTCAGATAAGGTAGATGTTCAAGTCTCCGGCAACCGCCGATTAATCAATACATTGCGCGGTGAGCAGCTCAGCGCTTTTGTTGACTTGATAAATGCCCAAAGCGGGCGAAACAAGATCCCCCTCTCAAAAGAGAACCTTCACCTACCGCCCGGCCTTGAAGTAGTCAAAGTTACGCCTTCCACTATCTTTGTTTCCCTTGAGCAACGAATCGAGAAGGTCATCCCTGTCAAGGTTCAGGTGGTTGGTAAGAGCCACCCTGAATTCCGCGTGGACAAGATCACTGTAGAACCGGAAAAGATA
>JAFDAE010000403.1 GCA_019314005.1 Deltaproteobacteria bacterium
AGCGCTCCTAGAAGAAAAGCTTGAATCTCCCGATGAAAGTTATATGCATCACCTACGATAGTCCTCGCTAGCACAGTAAGCAGCACGTGAATTTCAAAAAATCTACATAGACCTAACGCTAAGATTGTTATCCCAAATACGGACCACAAAGTTATATGGCCGTATTTGAGCCTCCGCTCTTCATTTTTAGAATCAGCCCACCAGCAGAAACTAGCAACGCATAGGTAAGCTGATAGCAGGAGCAAGAAACGCATGCTCCTATTCCTCTATGAAGGTTATCGATGCTAGCCTGTCACTTGGCATAAAATCATGGGCCCAAACCCATCTCCATCCACCGCCGGAACCCATAGACTTATTCGGTTTCACATAAATTAAGAATTTAGTTTGGCTGTCTGCAGGGCCAGATTTACGAACCCCATAAACAGCGATGTCTCCTTCATGGAGCTTTAAAGCCTCCCCATTGCAAGATTCAATTTGTTGTTTACGGAAACCATATTTTCTTCTAACATTGAACATTCCTTGGAATTCCATTGTCATCTCGCTTTTGTTTATGCTTGGATAGGTGGGCCGTGCCCACCTCGGTCGCCTCGATAGAGGTTTACATCCTCGTGGATGTTTAGTGTCTCCTTGATCAAATCGAACAACTCTTCTGGTAGGGAATCGTGGATCCAAAGCCCATCAGTGATTGGTCCTCCACCCATACCGCCGCTTGCGAAGTCACGTGTAGTAAAGTATACTCCCTCGCCACCATGTTCTGTTTCGGTTCCGTCAACACAAAAATTACAATCCCAGAATTTTTGTTCTAGGGCAGTAGCAAGATCGCGAAGTTGAGACTCAGAACACCGCACATATTTCGCAGGAACAGTGCAGTAAATCGTACCTCCCCAGTCACCTTCTATGACTACTGAGGCATCCTTAACCCATTTAGCTTCTTGGAGACTACGGATTGGTTTGGGTTTTGGTGTATCATGCATATGATGGTCAATTAAGTCTAGAGGACGAATGCCCTCAGGAATTTTAATAGGCTCAGACATTTTATCGATTTCCTCTTGTGCCGGCTGGCGGGCCGGGACCGCCTCCATTGTACCACGGGCTGGCCGCGCCGGGAATCCCCGGCGCGGCCCATAGTGCGAAGGGTCGAGCGGACTGTTATCGGTGCTCGCGGTGAACGATGGCCTTGATTTTATTCCGTTTTGAAAGGCGGATTTGAAATACGCTTTTCTTGGATTTGTTCTTCATCACTTTCTTGCTACGCTTAAGGTGAAGTCTCTTCACATGAGGCCGAAGTTTCTTCATTTTTCTTCTTCTTGACGTCGGGGGAAGTTTTCAACCTCGAACAAGCGAGTCAAGAAGTTAGATTCCACTTTATTGGTAGGATAAGGACAGCGCGGGGGGGTTGATCCAAAACTCGAATCCATCATATCATCTAACAAGGCGTCCAATTCTTCGTCGTTGAGTTTTGCTTGCCAGCGTTCAGGGTTTGAATACCCAGATTTACCATAATGGTCACGGATCATATGATGAAGGTCATCAGCACCTACTGTCAGCATCGAGATTTCTTCGTCTACCCTGTCTCCTTGATCAAGCAATTGAATCGCCAGATTAACTTGATCGCGAAAAGTTACTAATTCATGTCTAAGATTGGTCACAAAATCACTCATGGTAAGGCTCCTTTTTTTGATTCGTTATTTTCGTATTTTCCGAAATAGGATTTCTCTATCAGTATGATCCAGATGAACCTTTTTACCACCAGTAATTTTGGCGTTATGAGTTGCATCATATTCGGCAACATGAACAGAATACACACCGAACCCCCACTTTTTGGAATTGGTAACAACTGCAAAATTTGACGTAGACATGTTACTCCAACTGTCTGATAAAATGGGTTGCCTTGGACTCATAGAAACTCCGATAGATATTTGAATAGGGCCGCAATCGGCTCATCCATTCCATCTAAGTACTTTGTGCCCATTACTTTCTTCGTAAACCAATGGAATCGTAGCTTCTAGATCCAATTCTAGAATTACAATTGGTTCACCATCGGGGTTGGTGTATTGCCTGACAATTACCCCCTCTAGGGAGAGCAAAGTTCCTAAGGACTCGTCCAGGTGGACGGGGGCTTCCCCGTCCACCTTTCGGAGTGCTTTTATAAGGTCTTTGACCCTTAAGCGTACATAGTGTCGCTGGCTGGAAGCCATCGTGATCTTCCCCGGTGTGTTACAAGGAACTCACAAAGCCCGCCGCCAGGATGACAACAAAGAGCTTCGGCCGCATAAACTTCACCATTAGTGAGGTCTTTAACCCTCATAAAACCTTTGTCAGAAATGCGTTCAGCTAGGATGGTGAACTTTTTACCATCGGTCTTTTTCACAACCTTATATATTGAGTCGGAATCATCAACGGTGAAAAGATCCAAGATTTCTAGATCCCCCGGGGTGATTTGAACACCACCTCGGAAGAAGGTACACTTACCACCGAATTCTAGCAAACGCCATTGATCATCCTGATCCTGATTTTTGTGCCCCACT
>JAFDAE010000404.1 GCA_019314005.1 Deltaproteobacteria bacterium
GGTCTGTGGCACTACTCCATTCCCCAGCATCCTAAGCTCGTCGATAGTATTGGAAGTCCCATTAGGCACTCTACCCACCTTGGGTTGAGCTTTAACGGCTCGTAGGGGCTCCCATTCGTATTGGGGTTCTCCTGGGCATGAAGGCCATGCTCTACTTTTTCGGGCAGGCTCTTCCCCCGAGTCTGAGCCAGGCGCTTGTCTCTGTGCTCCGTCGAGGTCGCTGCACTCTTGTAGTCCCGGGCGTTCGGTGTCGGCCATTTTTTCTGATTCTGAAGGTTGGCGATTACGGTCTGGAGATCTAACCCTCCCTTTTTCCTCTGGGCCCAGGGCCCGTTCCCGCATGATACCCGGGGAGTTGGATACATTGCCACGATATCCTTTAGATCCCCCCGGTAACTCCCGGGCATCATTGGATCCCGCTTGTTCCCCTTCTCGCTCGGGTGATCCCCCTTGTATCTGGGGGCCCGGGGATTCCCGGCGTCTACCGTCTGTACGGTTGGCCAAAATGAATATCCTTCTTCTTCGATGAGGAGCCCCGACTTCCTCCGCTGAGAATATTCCCCACGTTGCTCTGTAACCAAGTTCTTCCAATTGGCAGATGACAAGGTGCAATGCTGATATTGCGTCAGTTTTGAGTAAATACCTGTAAAACCGCTCTCTCCAACTGCTAAGGGCCCAACGAGTGCGCGGATCTCTTTCGGCGCTGATAAGATCATCAACTCTCTGGATTTCCTCGAGGTGTTCGCAGGTTTTTGCAGTGACAAGTCCTTCGACGTTTTCAAAGAAACATTGAACAGGCTTAATTGCATCGATGATCCTGGTAATGTAGGGCCAGAGGTGGCGAGGGTCTTCTGAGGACCGGCGCTTACCGGCCGTGCTGAATGGTTGGCATGGGAAGCCGCCCGTAATGAGGTCAATAAAGTGTTTTGGAATGCACTCCACTGGGAAGGTTTTAAGATCCGACCAAATAGGGTGCGCTTCCACTTCCCCGCTTTCCATTCTCTTGAGATTGAGCGCAATGGCATAGGCTTCGATCTCACAAGTAACGACGGGCTTGATTCGTTCGCCACAAAGCTCAATTCCTCGCTCGATTCCACCATAGCCGGTACAAAGGCTGATAGTTCTAAGTTCCTGGGTATTATCCACATTTTCACCTCATTGAAAAACCCCCAAACTCGGCTGCCACCGGGGATGAGGGTTTCATTGATTTGGTTTGATTTCGTTTTCAAAGTGGCAGCTTTGATTTGCATATGATAGGGACTAATCAGCAAAGAGTCGAGATTTTTTTTCGGGTCCGGCATCGGGGGTCGCGTCCTTCATGGGGAAAGAGAGATTGAGGGAAAGGCCAGCCCGGGCGCTTGGGGTCATGCCGAACTCTCGGAGAATACCGCCTAACCGTTTCCATGATCGGTCGAACTGTTTGACGGCGGGGTGCTCCACCATCTCACCATGACGGTTTTTGCCGAACCTGGGGTATTTGTGGTAGAGCATCCGTGATTCCAAATAATCGACAATTCCATCGACAAGCATGGTAAGGCCTGCCTCGTCTAACTCCGTGGCCAAGCCCAAAGGCTTTAGGACCCTGGCGACATCGGGCCACATTTCACGGGCAACACCCTGCAGGAAGGCGGGGCACTCCATTAAATCGGGGATCTTGGGGTCGTGGAAGTCGGGTTTTGCCGTAGCTAAAGCGGAGCCCTGGGCCTTTAGCATCCGGGTTGGGGTGCGTCGATTGCCGCCTCCGTTGTTTGTTCCTGGGGGGGCACCCATGGTTAGATGGCCTCTTTCATGCGATTTTCTGCGACTTTGAAGTACTCGGGATCTTTTTCAATTCCGATAAATGTCCGGTTTAGATTCTGGCAGGCGACCCCGGTAGTGCCGCTGCCCATGGCAAAATCAAGGACGACTTCACCCTCGTTTGTGTAGGTTTTTATGAGGTATTCCATTAGGGCTACTGGTTTTTGGGTGGGGTGGAGCTTCCCTTCTTTTCTGTTTGGTATCTCGATCAGCTGCTTTGGATACCTCTCAGAAGAGTCGTAAATAGTTTCTTTATCCGCTTTGCCGTAAATACTTGTTTTTGTGCCAACCCTCTTTGATCTCTTTCTTTCGCCGGGAGTCATTATTGGATTATATGTAGATTGACCATGACAAAACAAGGCTATGTCCTCAATGCACCTTAGCGGCTGTTTTTTTGCGTTTAAAAAATTTGTCAGGTTTGATTTCTTCCAGCTCCAACAATACTTGAACATCTTGGTATTCGACATAATCAGAGCACTTGTGAAAGGCTGCGAGGCTGTCATTATGATAGCCCCCTTGGGCTTAATAACCCGCTTCAACTGCTCCCACATCAAATCAAACGGTATCACGCTGTCCCATTTACAGGCGGTTGTACCATAAGGAGGATCTGCTAAAACCAAATCTATCACCCCGCTTTTTATTTTTTTCATCTCTTTTAGGCAATCGCCGTTAATCAATTTATACATTTCTTGTTCCTTTTTTTAAAACTTATTAGCAATAA
>JAFDAE010000405.1 GCA_019314005.1 Deltaproteobacteria bacterium
GACACAATAAGAGCATACCGAATTCCGCCACGGCAACAACAATGTGCCCCTTCGGGATATTGGCCAGACCGAAAAGGGCCAGGACAACTCCAAAGGTCAGAAGAGAGGCGTTAAGCAAGAGATAGCGCCTGTGATCAGTCTTGTTGTGATATCCTTGAGAAAGCGAAAAACGAGAAAGGACCCGTGTGTATAAACTGCTGTTTGAACCCTTGTTATGTTTTCTAAATATCATAATTATCCCCTCATACAGCTTACCGGCTTTCAAACAATGCGGTGACATACCATCTAAATGTGCAGCCACTTCATCCGAAAGCACAGCACTCCGTTTCCCATAAAAGAAACGGGGTTCGGGCGTCCTCCGTTCACAGGCTCTTTCCTCCAGCAGCAAAAAAAGTAAACCCGGGAGGCGTACCCGAATGACGGGATCGACCTACATTCGTCGTAATAATTGCCGAGGAATTTCAGGGAATACTGACCGGCAGAGGGGCTGTGACTCTCGCGCAACCCTTTTGTCTTTATTTAGTAGCGAGGAGAAGATTTGAACCTGCGTGTAAGGCCCTGATGTTATTAAAATTACTATTGGTAAAAGACCGGTAAAAACGATCGTGGAAGCTACCTGATATTTCAAAAAAGGTCAAGGGAAAATGTAGAATCCCGCGCCGCGGAATTCGCACCTGTATCATGAGGAATACGCAATACGGATATTTTTGACATTAAAAACTGTTAGCGGCTAAGAGGGGGGCAGGGGGGAAGGGGTAAGGGCGAGTCTAGGCGTTCGGAAAGAACTACCGATACATACGGTGGGGAAAGACAGGTAATACCTTGGGGATAAAGGGAGCAGAACTCTAGCCCGGCACAAAGCATTCACCAGTGACCGGGTTCAATAAAATTTGAGGTATTCCCCCGAAGACATAGGGAGCCATGGAGGTGATTAGGCAACAATGGGTTGGCAACCCAGATAATCCTTGACGGAAAGACAAAGGTATGAATACTTAAACAACGGACAACACATTAACATCAATAAGGAAACCAGATTTTGTTACGTATAGCAAATACAAAGGTGCAAGTGTGATGGGGAAAGCAGGTTATTGAATGCTAAATGAAAGGTGTGAAATCACGAAAGCTTATTTTCTATTCATGAAGAATCAGGCTGTTTTCATATTGAGTCATTCTTCATCTATTCGGAAATAAGTTTGATATTCTGCTACGCATAGCTCTTATAAAATGCTTCAGCGGTGAACTTGACAAATTCCTCAGTTTTTTCCGGGCTGCGAGCTATAACCTGCCAGGGTTCCAGGCGCGCTATCTCGGCTTGCAGATCTCTTGCGGTTCTCACACTGCAACCCAGGATATCCTGGATTGATCCGCCAGAAACCCCCTCACATTGGAAGATGAAGGCAAATTCGAGAAGCTCCTGGAAATTGAAAAACTTCTGTTGATAGTCGTTTGGAGACTGGCTGGCAAAAAACACCACGACACCCTTGGATCGCCCCTCCCGTATAATACGTTGCAAGAAAATGTTATTCTGATTCAAATAGTTGTGAGCTTCATCGATCACCAGAATGGTACGAATCGTCCGTCGTCCATCCTTAATCGGGCTGTCCGGCAAAACAGACATTTCCTTGTAGAGTCGTTCTATGACAAGGTATGCAACCAGTTCCTTCAAAACGGGCATTGTGTGAACATCGATCAACATCGTACGGTCCGAAAGCCTGTCAATGGGGGCTATATCGCTGCCGTGGCGCCAGAAAAGGTCGAAATCCGCCAAGTCTCGAAGTACCTCGATCAGACTGTCGTCCTTTTTATTGTCTTCATCATACATCGCTATAACTATTTGGTAAATGTCATGAAAATCTGGATAAGGGGCAGCAGACTCAGCGCGTTGCGCATAGGCCCCCCGGATAGCCTCGGTCAAAGCGCCTTTCTGAACCACACCCAACTTACTGTTGATCGACGCAAAACTCTCCGCTTTCTCTCGGGCAGAAACATTTATCATTTGTTCGTCATAGGCGGGGAGAATAAAAGGATTGATGGGAAGATTTTGACCGCTTTGCAAAAGGCGATAAGGGTAGACCTTGGCTACTTCAAGGAAACGGACATTGTCAACAACATCTCCCTTGTAATCAAAATAAATGAAGTTGGTTTGATAATTAGACTGGATGCGAATATCCGATAAAATCTTCAGAAGAAATTGTGTTTTCCCGACACCGGGTTTGCCCATAATGGCCAGATGAGAGTTCGCATGCTTGGCCGTATTGTTGAGTTCCATGGTTAGTTCCTGGCGTTGGAGAAGAGTCCGGCCGATAAAAATATCCAGATCACGTCCGGCTGCTTCACGACGACCGGTGAATTCAACGTCGTTCAACAAGCGATAGAGGAAAGCGTCCGCATCGCTCCCGCATTCCTTGAAAAGACGACCCAAGAGCGCTGCCCCGTTGTCAATATGATTTTTGACAATAGAACGATTTGAGAAAAATTCATCCTCCGCAATGTCACGCTTTTGGTAAGCATAGGA
>JAFDAE010000406.1 GCA_019314005.1 Deltaproteobacteria bacterium
AGGTTCCCTATAAGGTGTCCTCCGGTGGCGATTCCATACTGGTCCCTGCCGAGTATGTCTCTAAATTAAGGCTTGATCTGGCGGCTTCGGGGATGCCCAGGGGCGGGGGCATGGGCTTTGAAATATTTGACAATAAAAACTTTGGTGTCACCGAATTTGTGCAGCGACTGAATTATCAAAGGGCGCTCCAGGGGGAACTGGCACGCACGATCAACGGACTGGATGAGATTCAACAAAGCAGGGTTCATGTCGTAATACCCCGGAAATCACTTTTTGTCGAAGAACAGGCAAAGCCGACCGCTTCGGTTATTGTGAAGCTAAAGACGGGCAAAAGACTCCGGACATCTCAGATAGAAGGTATCGCCTCCCTTGTGGCCGGCAGCGTGGAAGGGCTTCATTCGGAAGAGGTAATGATAGTTGACAGCGGCGGGAATATCCTGTCAGCGGATAGAAGCGGATCTCAACTGTCGAAGCAAACGGATTCACAAATAGAATTTCAGAGAAATGTAGAAAAAAACCTGGCGAGTGGGATTCAATCCATGCTTGAGAAGGTGGTTGGGAAAGGAAAGGTTGAGGCAAGAGTTTCCGCTGTTCTGGATTTTAGAGTTATGGAAAAAACGGAAGAAGTCTATGATTCTGAAGAACCGGTGGTGAGGAGTCTGCACCGCAAGAGCGAAAAACCGAGCACACCTGCAGGTGAAGGAGAAAGCACTGTCAGTCCCATCGGCGAACGCGGGGGAAACACCTATGGCGCAGGCCGCGAAAAAACAGATGAGACAATAAATTACGAGATAAGCCGGGTCGTCAGCAAGACGATAATGCCGGTGGGGGAAGTGGAAAAATTGTCCGTGGCTGTGCTGGTGGACGGTATCTATCAAAAAAATGATAAAGGCGCTGAAGAGTTCCAGCCAAGATCGAAAAAGGAAATAGAAACTCTGGAAGGTCTTGTTAAGGGGTCAGTTGGGTTTGATGCTAAGAGAGGCGATCAGGTAGTGATAACCAGTATCCCTTTCAAAAAAGTTGAACTGGAAATGGAGCCTGCTGAGGAGGGTTTCTTGAAGACTGGATTACGCGTGGTCGCTCCATTTATGAAGTACATTGTTTTGCTAATCGCTCTGATGCTTATTCTGTTTTTTGTTCTTCGACCTTTAATCAAGTTTATTTCAGCAAAGGACAAGATCGGAGATGTTGGCGGGAAGACATTGCCGGCCGCCGCCAGTTCATTTGACCGGGAGATTGGAGGAGAGATGGGTGAAAATCTCAGAAGCGTGGATGCTGTCAGGGATTTGGCTGGTCGGGATGCTCGAAAATTTGCAGAATTGTTGGGAAATTGGCTCAAATAAAGGGAAATTACATGGGCATGTCAGGGGAAGAAAAGGCGGCGGCACTCCTTTTGTCTTTGGACGAAGAAGTGGCGGCAGATGTAATGAAAAGGCTCGCACCGGATGAGATCAGACGTGTCGGAAAATATATGGCCGGGTTAAGTGAGGTGGCGAATGAAGATATAGGAATTGTTGCCAGAGAATTTTGCTTGCTTGCCAAGGAAAAAGATAATGGAATCATGTCTGTTCGAGGCAGCCTTGTCGAAGGTGTTGCGTCGAAAGCTTTGGGGGAAGTTAAGGGGAAAAAACTCTTAAAAACAAATGAAGATAAAAAACTTTTTATAGAGAGCCCGATTATTGAAAACTTAAGAAATACAGATACACGGATGTTAATTAATTCCACAAAGATGGAACATCCCCAAACCGTAGCTCTTTTACTGGCGCACCTGAGACCGGAACAAACGGCTGAGATTATGGAGCAATTCCCCCCTGACAAGCAAGAAGACATTGCAAAAAGGATCGCGACACTGGGAAGCGTCCCGCGTGAGTTCATGGAAGATATGGTCAGAACGCTTGAATCGGAAATGATTGGAAAAAGGGATAGCGGAGAGCAGATTGGCGGAGCTAGGATGCTTGCAGAGATCTTAAACAGGATGAGCCAATCAAATGAAAATAGGATTTTAGAATCGATTGAAGATACAAATGCGGAATTAGCGGCTGATATCAGAAACCTCATGTTTACTTTTGACGATATTCTTGAATTAGATAACGTAAGTATGAGGGTATTACTTGAAGCTATAGACCGCGAAGTTTTAGCCTGCGCTCTCAAAATAATTGACAGCGAAATGAGGGGAAAAATTTTTAAAAATATGTCAAAGCGAGCTGCCGAGATGCTCAAAGAAGATATAGAGGTTATGCCCCCAAAAAGGTTGTCAGAGGTTGAAAAAAACCAGAGAACGATTATTGAGACCGCAAAAAAACTGAAAGATGAAGAAAAGATAACAATAGCAGTGGGTAATGAAGATGATATACTTGTCTGATTCCAAAAAAGTTTTCAAGGCGCAGGACATTAAACTTACAAATCCGCCTGACACTGCGAGGCACAAGCAAGGGGAGGGATGGGATAAAACCCGGGCCTGTTTTGTCAGGGATAAATGTCATGCTCCGGCAAATGAAGCAGA
>JAFDAE010000407.1 GCA_019314005.1 Deltaproteobacteria bacterium
CTCGACGCCTTTGAATGCAAGCTGAGGGAATACGCCACCAAATACGGGGTAGACCTTTCAAGCCTTGACATATGGCAGGAGAAGAAATTTGAGATCGATGAGAGCCATCCGTACATCATAGTCGATCCCAACAAGTGTATAAGCTGCAGACGCTGCGTTCGGAACTGCGCCGAATACCAGTGTTCTGACGCGATCAAGCTGGAGGGCCTGGAATATGACCAGGACGGCAAAGTATCGTTTTACGGTCCGGTAATAAACGACAAGTGCCTTTCCTGCGGTCTGTGCGTAAGCAACTGCCCCACGGGCGCCCTTATAGAAAAAACGCGCCTACAGCCAGGGCCCTTCCATCTGGACACTGCAGCCACAACGTGTCCGTACTGCGGATGCGGATGCGAGTTGACACTCCATTACGTCGGCAATGACCTGCTCAAAGTCACCTCGGATCTGCAACAACCACCTAATTATGGGCATCTGTGCGTTGAAGGGAAGTTCCGATACGGGGATATCAAGCAACAAAGGCGGGTTGAAACCCCATTAATCAAACAAAATGGGCAATTCGTCCCGGCAGATTGGGAACAGGCGATCTCACACATTGTTCAGCGCTTGAAGACACTTCAGAAAGTCCACGGCCCGGAATCGTTTGCAGGTCTCGCCACACCTTCATGCACCAATGAAGAGGGGTATCTCTTTCAAAAGTTCATGAGAGCCGTAATCAAGACATCGAACATCGACTTTTTGGGAAGCCCCTCAGGTCTTAATCTTTCCGACGAATTCCTCCCACTCCTTTCCGCGACGAGTCCTTACAGGGCTATTGAGAACGCCGAACAGATATTCATCACATCCGGCAATCCCGCGCAACGCTATCCCATTATTGACGCGCTTACCAGACGCGCACAACGAAAAAACAAGGCAAAACTCATTGTGGTCACTGACTCCCTGCCGCCGGTTTCAGATGAACTTTCAACCGTATTCCTTTATTCAGAAGAGATCTTTCAGTGGGATTCCGATCAGCTCAAACAACTCCTTACCCTTAGCGAACAAGGAGCTATTAATCTTATACCACTCTTGTTTGCCGGAAACGGTCGCGGGCTCTTTGATGTGGGCGTTGCTCCCAATTTCTATCCCGGGCAAAAACGTGTCGATGACCCCGAAGCACGGAATGATCTTGTGCAACGCTGGGATACAGCCCTTCCTGAAAAACCAGGGATCTCGCATAGCCAAATCATAGACAAATCGCTTACCGACGGTATCCGGGCAATGTACCTGATGGGGGAACTCCCCGAATCGGTAGAACAGGACGACACGATTAAGAACACCCTGGCCAAGGTGGAATTTCTCGTAGCCCAATCCCCCTATCGCTCAAAGCTGTTGAACAATGCCGAAGTTATTTTACCTCCGCTCCGGCTGGAAGAATCCGAGGGAACTATTACAAATATTGAAGGGAAAACATCTGCTGTCTCAGCGCCAGGCGCTATGCGCGGACAAGGAAAACCCGGATGGGAAATCATAGCACGGATTTCAACCCTCATGGGATATCCAATGACGTACAAAAACGTAAACGAAATCACTGAGGAATTGTAATTGTTTGCACTGGGGCAAGGGGAACCGCTTCTCTTCGGTCTCCAATGCCTTTACCCGGTATGCCGTTGTCCTCAATCTAAATGGCTGGATACCTGCGTTCAGCGGTTTCCCTTGCCCCATTGCAAGCAATTCTTCAAGGAGTAATCATGTCAATCCGCCTTATAGCCCTTGATCTGTATCGACTGCAACAGGAAGTGGAAAAACTCGAACGCGCACTCGAGAAAGCAACAGAAAAAAAAAAAGCGGAACTGAAAGACAAACTGAGGAAATTAAAGGCGGAGCGGAATAAGATGAAGAAGATCCTGGAGGGGAAAAAGGAACGACCGGAATATAGACAGCCGCGATAAGTGCCCATCCAGAAACGGCATCTTTTGTCCCAACACTGCGTTCTCCGCAGGTTTCTATCCTCGACGTAGCGCAGCTACGCCTCCGGTAAAAACCTTTGTGCGGCCTTGTCTTGGGACAAAATCTACCATTTCTGGATGGGCACAGCGACCGTTTTTTTTATTCAAAAAATTTCACCGCTTTCCTCAACCGGTCCACCACGCGCTCCTGCCCTACAGCCACCAGGATATCAAATATACCGGGGCCCGCTGCCTGGCCGGTCACCACTGTGCGGATGCCGTTAATAATGATCCCGGGCTTTATCTGTAATTCCTCGGCCATTGCACGGATCACATTTTCGGTCTCTTCGAGCGTGAATGTATCTATGGCCTCTAAACGGTCAGCCACCATCGGAAACCACTCCTTCAACCCTTCATGCTTAAGCACGTTCTTCTTCAGGGGCTTGGGATCGATCGGATAATCATCGGCAAAATAGGCGCGACCAAGGGTCCCAAAATCAGTAAGCACATGATACCGGCTTCGGATCAGATCCACGGTGCGCGCAAACCAATCCCGCTTTTCCCCTTCATAGGC
>JAFDAE010000408.1 GCA_019314005.1 Deltaproteobacteria bacterium
ACACACAGTTTTGATTACCTGAAAGACAGGAAGAATATCGGTGAAGTTTTTCAATTACTGAAAAGAATCGATAGCGCTTTTGTGGATCTCGGTGTAATTGATAGCGCTGGTAATCAGGTCGCTTATAGAGGGCCGTATCCCTTGGAAGGCAAAGAATATGGCGCGGCTGAGTGGTTTCAAACGGTAATGACTAACGAGGTGTATATCAGCGATGTCTTCCTGGGACTTAGAAAAATTCCTCATTTTATTATCGCGGTTAAGAGAGTAGAAATGGGAAGGCCGTGGATATTACGGGCGACTATAGATATAGGAGCGATAAAGCAATTTATGAGCACGGCCCTTTCGGGGACAAAGGGTGACGTATGTATATTGAGCCGCGAAGGTATTTATCAGATATGCGGTCGGGAGCACGGCCGGATCCTCACAAAGGCGGATTTCAAGGTGCCTTCTATCTTTGAAGGCATAAGAGAAATGGAGGGGAACGATCCTGAAGGGGAGCCTGTCCTGTATGCCATGGCCTGGTTAAAGAACAATGATTGGCTGATGGTGATCGAAGAGAACTTAAAGGACGAGTTGGGTCCTATGATTCATGTGAAGAACACCGTTCTTATCATTTTTGTCGTGAGTTCTCTTATCATTATTGTCAGCACCGTTCTTGTGACACGACGTCTCATAGGGGGATTGGAAAGAATCGACAGGGAGAGGTCTGAACGTACCGACCAGCTTGTCCATTTTGATAAGTTGGCGGCTATTGGTAAGTTGGCATCGGGTGTCGCCCATGAAATCAATAATCCATTAGCTGTTATTGCCGAAAAGGCAGGATGGATGGAAGACCTGTTGAGCGAGGAGGAGGTAAAAAACACTCCCGATTACGACGAGTTACTTAAGTCCGTGCAGGACATCAAAAAACATGTTAACCGGGGTAAAAAGATTACCCATCGCCTTCTGGGGTTTGCGCGAAGGACGGAGATAGTGTATGAAGAATTAGATATACACTCAATTATGGATGAAACAGTCTATTTTCTGGAAAGAGAAGCCGGCTACCGTAATATAGATATAATCAAAGAATATGGAGATGCTGTGCCAAGGATATTTGGTGATGGGTCTCAATTACAACAGGTTTTTATTAATGTGCTGAACAATGCCATAGATGCTATCGATAAAAATGGTAAAATATATATCAAAACAGAAAGTCAAGACAAGGGCATCCTGGTTTCCATCACCGATACCGGGCCGGGTATTTCAGAGAAGATGTTGGGCAAGATATTTGAACCGTTTTATACGTCCAAACCTGTTGGCAAGGGCACCGGCTTGGGGCTTTCCACCAGTTATGGGATCGTAAAAAAATTAGGCGGCCGCATGACGGTCGAGAGTGAAGTCGGGAAAGGGACAACGTTTCATGTTGTGTTGCCTCTTGCGCAGACTGAAGATAAAAGACAGAGGTCAGAGGTCAGAAGATAGAGGTCAGAAGTCAGAGAACAGAGAACAGAGGACAGAGGGCAGAGAATAGACGTCAGTCACCGACGCGCCAAAGCCGCTATGGCGACGGAGCGAAGACAGAAGTTGGAGGATGAGAATGGAAGGAATTCGGATGTTGCTGGTTGATGACGAGGATGATTTTAGAACAACCCTTGCCAGCAGGTTAAAGAGAAGAAAAATAGATGTTACTGATGTGGGGAGCGGTAGCGAGGCCATAGAACTCGTCAAGCAAGAGGCTTTTGACGTGGCCGTTGTTGATGTAAAGATGCCTGTCATGGATGGCGTCGAGACATTGAATCAAATAAAGGAAATCAGTCCGTTTATAGAGGTTATTATGCTCACCGGGCATGCCTCGGTCGAAGCAGGGATAGAAGCCATGAAATTGGGGGCCTATGATTATGTCATGAAACCTTGCGATATAGACGAACTCCTCATTAAGGCCGGGGATGCTTACCAGCGCAAGATATTTCAAGAAAAACACGCTGAGGCGAACGAAGGGAAATAAGAACCGCGGATTATCCCTAAATGCAATAAAGAAGCAGGCAGTTTCGACCTTCGTTTTAGTCTTAAGTCAAGCAATATCGGGAGGAGAGTGGGTAACACCGTATGGCCATTCCAAATGTAAATTCTCCTGAATTTTATGTACAGCTTAAGCGACACTTTGTAAAGATCCTCCTCTTGTCTTCCTTTGTCCCCCTTATCCTTATCGGCGGCATATCTTATTATTATCTCAGCGCAACTTTGAAAGAAAGCTCTCGGCGCTATCTGGCGAGTTTGGTCAGGGATCATCAAATCCAGATTGACAGTTTTCTTACCGAAAGGCTTTCCAACCTAAAAGTCGTGTCCAAGAGCTATACGTTCGGTTATCTATTGAAGGGGGATCATCTGCCACAGGTCCTTGATATCTTTCGAGGAGAATATGGAACCTTTACTGACGTGGGGGTAATCGACGCGCAGGGTAACCACGTGGCGTATGAAGGCCCTTATGATCTTCTTGGGAAGAATTATAAGGATGCCGCCCATATCATCATGGCCGTAAAAAGAGAAGGAAACGGGCGCACATGGATTCTTCGTACAACTATAGACACGGGTAAGTTTACCGAGCTGGTAGAGGGAATCCGCATAGGCGAAACCGGCGATGCCTTCATTGTCAACACTGAAGGTATCTTCCAGACCCGTCCCCGCGGTAACGGCGATCTTTTGAAGAAATCCGCTTTTTTGCCCGGCGAGTATTTCCGTGAAACAAGACTGGAAGAAAGAAGGGATGAATTTGGAACTGAATCTCTTTACGCTTACACCTGGCTGCACAAGAGAAATTGGTGCTTAGTAGTCAAGCAAGACCTGCGTGAAGTTTATGCCGCGCTGCGTTATAGTAACTACGTTGTTGTACCGGTCTTATTTTTTGGTACGCTGATTATTGTTTTTGCCGCTCTTTTTACAACCAGACAAATGGCCGAGCGTATTGAGAAAGCCGATCAGGAAAAAGATCTCTTAAATAAACAACTCCTACAGTCGAGCAAGTTGGCAGCCATTGGGGCGATGGCAGCCGGCGTAGCCCATGAAATCAATAATCCCCTGGCCATCGTAGGCGAAGAGGCCGGATGGATGAACGATCTGTTAAAAAAAGAGGGGCTTAAAGAGTCACCAAACATTAAAGAATTTGAAGATTCTATAGACCAGATCAAGAAGCAGGCCAGGCGCTGTCGCAGAATAACCCATAATCTTTTGTGTTTTTCACGTAAGCTGGAACCAAAAGTAGGCAATGTCAGGTTGAACAGTCTGATCGAAGAGGTCGTTGTCCTGGTTGAGAGGGAAGCTAAGGTAAACGGTATAACAATAACGCGTAATTATGATGATAATCTTTCTATTATATGGACAGATGGATCAGAGCTTAGACAGGTTTTTTTAAATATTATCACTAACGCCATCGATTCTATCAAGGCAACCGGCAGAATCGCCGGTGAAATCACTATCACCACTCGTCTTAAAGGCGAGAAACACATTAGCGCCGAAATCACCGACACCGGTCATGGTATTTCCAAAGAGCATTTGGACGAGATCTTTATTCCTTTTTTTACGACCAAACCACCGGGCAAAGGTACCGGCCTGGGTCTTTCTATTTGTTACGGGGTCATAGAGAAGCTTGGTGGGAAAATAAAAGTAGAGAGCGAAGAGGGGGAGGGGACTACATTTAATATTCTTTTGCCGATAGGGGAAAAAGATAATGGGGAAGCAGCGGGTGGAAAATAGTATCAGATTACTGCTGGTGGATGATGAGGAGCGTTTTACGCAGACACTTTCAAAGAGACTGGGTGAGCGAGGACTGGATGTGGCCACTGCCTCGAGCGGTTCACAAGCGCTAAAACTCATGGAAGACAATGTGTATGATGTGGCTGTTGTCGATATCAAAATGCCCGGTATGGACGGGGTGGAAACATTGCGAGAAATTAGGAAGATATCCCCTCTGACCGAAGTAATATTGCTGACCGGGCATGCCTCTGTTGATGCGGCTATCGACGGAATGCGCCTGGGGGCATTTGAATATATATTGAAGCCGTGCGAAATCGAAGAGCTTATAGCTAAGATTGAAGAGGCCTATGCTAAAAGGAAGATTCGGGAAGAAGAGATGAAAGAGCAGGGCTGAGCACAGGGCATATAAGTTCTCTTGTTTGCCGGAAAGGTAGTAAATAAGACCAACCCTTGATGGTTTCGCAAAAAGTCTTGAGTTTGATAAAGGATGGCTATGATCAAAATTTTGCTTATTGACGACGAGGTGGATTTTGTCAAGACTCTATCGAAACGCCTGGAGCGAAGAAATTTTCCATCAAACGTCGCCTTGGACGGGGAGCAGGCCCTCCAGTTGGTCACGAATGAAGTCCCCGATGTTGTGGTGCTCGATCTCAAAATGCCGGGGCTGTCTGGTCAGGAGGTGCTGCGTTACCTGAAAAAAAGCAACCCGGACATCCAGGTAATTATCCTCACCGGTCACGGGTCCGAGCAAGCCCGCCTGGAAACATTGCTTCTCGGAGCCTACAAGTACCTGGAAAAGCCGGTCAATATCGACACCTTGATTCAGAGCATCCTGGAAGCTTATCGGGCTAGGA
>JAFDAE010000409.1 GCA_019314005.1 Deltaproteobacteria bacterium
ATGGTCTTTACCGTCGAACCCGGCATCTACATACCCGGATGGGGCGGTATCAGGATTGAAAACATGGTAGTAGTCAGCGAAAACGGAGCTGAAGTACTGAACAGCCATGATCCATCAACATTGCTGTTAGGGGTAAAGTAGGTTGGGTTGAGGAACGAAACCCAACAAAAGCTTTCGACGGGCTGGTTTTTGCTCAATGTCGAGGAGACAAAGACGCGGGCGGTCTTTATTCGTGTGGGTTTCGCTGGGTGGTGCATCGTCTTATTCAACCCCTTGCAAGCGCAGGAAATACACCCTGCCCGATGCCTCGCCTGCGACGATGGTAACGCCATCAGGCGATATAGCGCAGGCATGAAGAGGACCCTCTCCGCTGAACAAAGCGATGGTCTGACCGGTTTTGATATCCCACACCCTGAGGGTATTGTCCCATGATCCCGAGATTGCGTGTTTTCCATCCGGCGTAACTGCAACTGCATAGACCCGGTCGGTGTGACCTTCGAGTGTCTGTATTTCTTCTCCGCTCTTGATATCCCACACCCTGAGCGTCTTGTCGATTGATCCTGAGATTGCGTGTTTTCCATCTGGCGTAATAGCAACTGCATAGACCGAATCGGTGTGACCTTCGAGTTTCTGTATTTCTTCTCCGCTCTTGATATCCCGCACCCTGAGCGTCTCGTCCATTGATCCTGAGATTGCGCGTTTTCCATCCGGCGTAACTGCAACTGCATAGACCCGGTCGGTGTGACCTTCGAGTTTCTGTATTTCTTCTCCGCTCTCGATATCCCACACCCTGAGCGTCTTGTCGATTGATCCTGAGATTGCGTGTTTTCCATCTGGCGTAATAGCAACTGCCTTGACCGAATCGGTGTGACCTTCGAGTTTCTGTATTTCTTCTCCGCTCTTGATATCCCACACCCTGAGCGTCTTGTCGATTGATCCTGAGATTGCGTGTTTTCCATCTGGCATAATAGCAACTGCATAGACCGAATCGGTGTGACCTTCGAGTTTCTGTATTTCTTCTCCGCTCTTGATATCCCACACCCTGAGGGTGTTGTCCATTGATCCTGAGATTGCGCGTTTTCCATCTGGCGTAACTGCAACTGCATAGACCCAGTCGGTGTGACCTTCCAGAGTGCGTATCAAGGGTCCACCTGGCGGCGTCAGACAGGCAGTCAACGGGCACAGCCACACATCTCCCTCCCACCCACGAGCCTGTTTCAGCATCGATTGAATCTCTGGCACATCGAAGGACTGTAAGCGTCCAAGCAGTTGTCCGGCAAGCTGTGTCTTGTCCCTGGCTAACACATGCGCAGACATCCGGGTTGCGCCCTGCACTTGGCGCAGATCAGAATCATCAGACAAATAATCATAATTCGCAATCAGGGAGTTGACGTCGGTTGCCGTAAGCTTTGCCCAAATCCAGTCAAAATCGAAGAGAAGCCGCTGCAGTTCCTCTTCTCGTCCTGCCTCGACCAGATGGTACGCCAGATGATCCCAGAAATAGGACTCGCTCTCAGGCAAATCGATCCATCTTTTAAGCCCATAAGAATCGAGAAACCGCTCGTGGATGGACGGCAGCTTTTCTTCCTGTTCTTTTATCAGATACTTCCGCACCACATCGTGCAGCCTTATCGTCTGGCTTGCTGCATCGTAGGTCTGCAGAAGTGACAGGCGGTGGTATAGCTTTTGAGAAAGACGTCTGATATGAACTGGTTTGAGACCTCCTGTCATACCCCATAACTTCTCAAGAGCAGGCAGTGGTATGTCAACATCCTCCGGAAAGATCGCCAGTTCGCCAAAGCGGGCGCGTTCGTCTTCGTTCAGATGTTTGAGACTTGAACCGAACGTTGCTGATGCAGCCTGATCCCGTGCCTGTGGGTCTTCTGCATCAAATGCGGTCAAGCCAAGCTCGGATAAATCTTCATTCACATAAGCCAGTGCGCTATCAATATTCAGATCCGATCTGAGATGTTCTCGCAAAGCACTGTTGACCAGTTTCAGAAGCAGGGGCCATTCACCCAGGTCTTCCGCAAGTCTTTGCAGCACCTCACCATCAGCAGGTGGAAGCCCAGTTTTTAAGAGTTCAACCGCCTCATCCTTCTGCATCGCATCCACCGGGATCCTTGCTGCGCTTTCTGGCAGACTTGAGCTGTCCCTTGTGGTGGTCAGACGTGCGCAGAGCGGACCTCCCTGCACAAAAGGCTTGAGATGCGTCCTGTTCCAGACGTCATCAATCACGATCAGTATATGCCGGTCGGTTAACAACTCTGCAAGACGCGAGGTCGCTGCATCAAGACCTGCAAAACCGGACCGTTCACCGCTCAGAATCTCGATCAAATCCTGGACACGTCCTGTAAGATCGCCAGGATTCTCCCCGAGAGTCACCCAGAGTATGCCGTCGTAGAACGCCTCTAAAATGCGCTCGTCATGACAGAGAGCTTTGGCAAGGGTGGTCTTTCCGTAGCCGCCAGCCCCGCTCAGCGCCGCGGTAATACGCAATCGAGCAAACTGGAAACAACCTCGTTAAATTCGTTAGGGCGCGGCACAAAGTCTTCTGGCAAATCCTCTACCATAAACGGCACACGCTTTTCATGGCAGGGACCTTCGAGAGTGCGGATGAACAGTGTCCACTCCTCGGGGATGTCAGGGTCTGCAAAGTTCACAGCACGCATCCAGTGGGGCATTATCTGGAAGTCAATATCTGGCGATGCGATCACAGGCAGCACACAGACGCCTTCCTGCCTGGCAAGCCGCCATTCCCTGCGCACCATATC
>JAFDAE010000410.1 GCA_019314005.1 Deltaproteobacteria bacterium
GAAGCACAAAAATATTGGGATGAAAATCCAGAAGAATATAAAAAATATATAGCCGCTAAAGAAGGTACACCTGGAGTTGAAGCAGTTGAAGGTAAAGAGTCTAAATTAGACTTAGATCCTAAAACAGAAGATAAACCCAGTGAACAACGATATAATATAGGTTATCAAGAAACTGTAGATGCTAATTGGGCAGAAGGTTCTCAACGTAGAGGAACAAGGAGAGATGAAAGAAGAAGTACGAGAGATATATTTAAAGGTATGTCTAAAGATGAAAGAGATGCAATAAAAGAAAAAGAGAAAACATTAAGGAAATCTGGTAAAGGTATAGGTGGTAGTAAGTCTGATAAAAGAAGACAAGCTATGAATGCACTTGATCCTAGCTTAAATTTAGGTAATGCACTAAGTGATCGTGGTAAAACAAAAGGTGACAAAGATAGTCAGGAATATAAAAATCGACAAAAGTCTATTACCATGAATAAGTATGGTGGTGCGTTAAGTACATATAACACAGTGAAAGAAGCAGAAAAGGATGTAGCTGTTGCAAGTGATAAAGAATTAACTAGTAGAGAAAAGTTAAAAAAAGAATTAGATGCAGAATCTAAATTAAGGAATGCAGATAAAATGGGTGGTACACATACTAAAAATAAACCTCCTTTTAAATTAAAATCTAGAGGAGTAAAAAGAGGAGTAGGATATTAAAATTAAATTATGAGCAAAATATTAGCAAAAATATTCGGTAATGCTGGAGGTGGTATATTAAAATCACTATCTAATGTTGCTGATAAATTTATTACAACCGGCGATGAGAAAAGAGCATTCCAAAAAGACATGGAACAAATATTCTTAAATGCCGAAGCGGAAATGCAAAAAAATGTAACAGAACGCTGGAAAGCAGATTTAGAACATGGTAATTGGTTAACAAGATCAGTACGTCCACTTGTTCTAGTTTTTTTAATTGTCTCTACTGTTGTTATGGTATTTGTTGATTCTGGATCAATAGTCTTTAACGTTGAAGAAAAATGGACTGATCTTTTACAACTCGTTCTTATGACAACTATAGGTGCTTATTTTGGCGGACGAAGTGTTGAAAAGTTTAATCAGATAAAAAAGAAAAAGTAAATGGCAAGAATTGGCACTTATTCAAATGATGCATCGTTATCTAACGCAGATAAGTTTTTAGGAACTGATAGTTCGGGATCTACTAAAAACTATTCTATTCAAAATGTAACAAAATATTTAAGAGAAGTAAATGCTTCTGGAGTAGCAGGACAATTCACATACCAATTTAAAGCATCCACAGTAACAAACACAGAGAAAGGTTTGATGAATTGTACGTTTTCTGGTGGTGATTATGATTTCCTTGATTTAACTGCTATAAAAATTAATAAGATTAAGTATGGAGATGAAGGTAGTCAATCTATGATAAATATATTATCCATACTATCAAATAAAACTATTCTAATAGTTGATGTGAATAATCATAATAACTTTGGAGTATATACAACTGGAACAATTGCTCAAGATGGTAGTTTAACTAATTACTATGATGTTTCATTAACAAGAAAAAATTCTAATGGAGCACTTATTGCTAATCATATATACGGTGTTACACTATTCGCCGGTTCCGACGTACATTACGTACACGATCAAACATTAGCAGCAGCAACATGGCCAATAGAACATAACTTAGGAAAATTCCCTAGCGTTAGTATAAAATTTTCTACTGGCGCAGAATTTAACAATACTGGTGCTCTGGGAGGAGTAACATATACAGACTCAAACAATTTAACAATAAACTTAGCAGCCGCTGAAAGTGGTGTAGCTTACTTAAACTAAAACAACATGGCAATACCAATTTTAAATCACTTAGATTTTCGTTACTGCGCAGAAGCCCAGAATCTAATTATACACAAAACAACAGAATCTTCTGCTACAAACACAGAGGGTGCTATCATATATGATACAGGCACCGATACATTAAAATATAGAAACGCATCTGCGTGGGTTTCATTAACTGCTGCAGCAACCGGAACAAATATTACAGTGGCTGATACTACTGATACAACTTGTTTTGTAGGATTATGGGAAGATGCAACGGGTGATTTAGCACCAAAAACAGATGCGGGTATAACTTACAATGCTGGTACTGGAACATTAACAGCAACAGCTTTTTCTGGACCTATAACAGGTAATGTAACAGGTAATGCAAGTGGGACAGCTTTAACTGTAACTCAAGCAGCACAAACTAGTATTACGTCACTTGGAACATTAACTGCTTTAACAGTAGATGATGTTGTAATAGATGGCAAAGTTGTAACAATGACTGGATCAAGTGGTGATACAGCAGTATTAACAGTAGGAACCAACGGAACACTTAGTGTAGTAACAACAGATACCGCTGCAGCTGCTGCGAATATTCAAATAACAGCAGATGGTACAGCTGAACTAGCTGGTACAACAGTAAACTTAGATTCAAGTGGTGGAATAGATCT
>JAFDAE010000411.1 GCA_019314005.1 Deltaproteobacteria bacterium
CCAGCAGCAGATGACTCATACTTTGCTTGGGCAGATTTGGATGTTGCTGCTAATACATTGAGGTTCGTAGGAAATGACCTGCAGCTCGTGACGGCAGGAACTCCTATCACTTTGTATACGACAGTCATTGGACCTGGTGAATGGTTCAAGTTGGATTTGAATGTTAATGGTGGGTTTATTGAATACAAGATTAATGGAGTAGATGGTACACCTGTATTAGCTCCAGTCTTTGCCACTACCCAGTTTATCGTGTACGAAGATTCCATATTTTTCGATCTAAGGTGCTATTCCAAGCTCCTTCCTGAGAATGAAGTCAACGAATTACTTGAAGATGCCTCATCTCAGCTGTGGTCATACCACCCATCTCCACGCCGAGGTGCATAATGTACAAAGCAGACCTTCGGGGCGACCAACGTGATCTCACGGGTGTCGTCCGCAGAAACTTAAAAGAAATTGAGCGGAATATAGCTCGAATAGAAGCTACGCAAACTTCAGCAGCTGTAGCATTAAATAATACACAAATATCCGTTAATCCAGTACCAAACTATAAATGGATTGATTTTATCCCTCAAAGTCTAGTTCCGGCATGGAAAGAGGGACGGGTCTTTTATGACGAAGAGAAATACACCCTTACTATTTACAATGATATTGAGAATACCTCAATGCAGGTTGGGCTGGAGACCTGGGTTCGCTGCCGGAATAGAACCGGGGTAACAATTGTAAACGGTGCTGTCGTTTATGTAGATGGAGCCACTGGGCAAGTTCCGACTCTAGGGTTGTTCTTAGACGGCGCTCAAAGTCCTTCGGATGTATTGGGTCTTGTTACGGCTGATATAGAAAATCAGGCATTCGGCTGGTGTACGGTTCTTGGTGAAGTTAACGACATTGACACGGATAGTCTAATAGAGGGCGCACCTTTTTACGCATCAACTACGACACCAGGAGAATTTACAGCAAGTCATTCAGAAACTGGCCGACATACTCAACTTGGAATTTGTCTATACAAACACTCCATGCATGGTAAAGCGCTTGTACGTCCAGCCGATCATACAAACTACGCACTCCAAGAAGGTCTTGATCTATCTGGTGAGTTAACTGGTTGGGTAAATAATGCAGGTATTGTTCTCACATACGACCCGGTAGCACGAACCATTACCCTTACTGGTGATCTCCGATATTTATGGCGCGGTGAAATGATGGAATTAACAAGTCCCTGGGTGTCAGATGCGCACGACACTCCGTTGGACCACGGGTACTTCCTATTCTCTGTAGATGGTAAAGCCTGGACTTGGCAAGCGGATATTGCATGGGAATTTAAAGACCTTCAGGCATCATACGTTTATTTCGGAACCACCGATAAGTTTGCACTACGTGAACCCCATGCGACAATGGACTGGGAAGCACATCAAGAGTTTCACGAAACCTACGGCACCTATAGAAAGTCTGGTGGGCTGCTGACATCTGGCACGTATGTCATACAACCAAATTCACCAGTCGATGCTGATAACACTCCTGGCGTTGACCAAACCCTTTTGAAAGATGAGGATATTTTAACCACAGTTCTTGCATTACTTGAGGGGACATATACATGGATGTGGGGTGATGATTCTAATCAAGTTAATTGGAGTCTCGGCAACCCCACGATTGCGGATTACATAACCTACCCGTTGTATAATCTCAACGGTGTATTGACGGATATGGGGAACAACGGCTTCATGAATGTTTACGTGGTTGGAATGCCAGTGACTTCGGATGTTGGGTCGCAGTCGTATCGGTTCATGTTTGTCCCAGGATCTCAAAGATACTCTTCACTTTCACTAGCTTTGCTCGAAGCCCCCGAATTGAATATTGGGAACTTTACAGCTATCGCGCCTGAATTCAACATCATGCTGCGGATAACTCTAGGCTCAAAGTCAAGCTACAACAGCGCCACGGGTAAGTTTAGGATTGAAGACGTAGTTCAGATTGCAGGATCTAGAGCCCAACCTACAACGGTCGGGGGCACTGGATCAACCGACCATAATGTTTTATCCAATCGAACTATCGCGGATCAACATCCAATCGCGGCGGTGACGGGACTGCAAGCCGCACTAGATGGTAAGTTGGGCTCCACTGCGACCGCTGCCGATTCCGCAAAGTTGGGCGGTCAACTTCCTGAGTATTACGCCACGGCTTCTAGTCTTGGAAGTTACTTGCCTTTGGCGGGTGGTACTTTGACGGGTGCGCTGGCGGGTACGAGTTTCGAAGGGACTAGCTTTAATTCACTAGATACCGATCTTAATGGGTCGCCTGGGTATAGTTATGAATCAAACCGAAACGGTGAAGCGGTCGGGTATCAGGCAAGGAATATCAACACAGGATCAAGTGCGAGTATAAGGATTTGGAGTGCGGTGCTTGATCACGGGTCAGGGCCAGTGACGGTATCCACGGGGACAATCCTAAAAGATGGGAATGGCTCGTATTTAGAAGTCCGCTTGAAAAATTCGGCT
>JAFDAE010000412.1 GCA_019314005.1 Deltaproteobacteria bacterium
GTTTCCTGAACAAGAGATGGGTACTCTCATCTGGAGAGCGACAACAGAGGTAAAAGATGAGGATGTCACGGATATCTTCGCGGTTGTTATCGGTCACGAATTGGTTGCCGACGAGGAAAGGCCTCTCAAATACTATAGAGATCTGCTTTATATGGAAGCCATAGAAGAACCTGAGCTTCCTGAACCTCCAGAAGAGGTAGAATCCGAAACAATAAAACGACTGAAAAAACCAAAGGTGAAAGAACCGGAGATCGATCCTGAAACTCAGGCGATGATCAAGGAACTGGAAGAGAAGATTGCCGCATCGGAAAAAATACAAGCGGCGGGCATCAACGATTCCGAGACAGAAAAATACTTCCTCGAAATGGAAAAAGAACAGGAGGAAGCAGAAAGAGAACTTGCCGCATTACTTGAAGAGGAAGAAAAAAGGGAAGCCGAACTGAGAAAAGAAGAACCGCCTGAGAAAGAAGAGGCAAAAGAAGGCCTCGAACCGGAAATAGAAGAATCATTAACCCGGGAAAAGGTTGTCGAAGATTACGGTAAGGCTAAAAGCTTTGCAGGGAAGGATCTTTCAGGACTTGATTTATCCGATCTTGATCTCAACAGTATAGACCTCAGAGGGGCAATCCTGGAAAACATTGATTTCGCCGGTACAAATTTAACGGGAGCGATTTTGTCCGGGGCTGTCCTGGCATGGGCATCCCTGCTTAGAGCAACACTTACATCTGCAAAAATGGATGGATGCAACCTCAACAGAGTACAGGGGCATCAGGCAAACATGTCCCATTCGGATCTGAGTGGTGCCGATATGGCTGAAAGTGATTTTTCACAGGGCAATTTTGAGAAGGCATGCATGGATAATGCAATACTGGAAAATTCGAAACTTGAGGGCGCCCGTTTTGAAGGAGCCTCGGCTCAATGTACCGTCTTTACCGCTGCCAATTTACAGAAAACTGACTTTCGAGGAGCCGATATCACCAGGGCGGATTTCACAGATGCCGACATTCAGGATGCAAACTTTGCAGAAACAGAGGCCCACTCGGCCACATTCGAAGGTGCAACGGGGAAGTTTGTCAATTTTGAAAAAGCGGATTTACGGAAAAGCCGGGCCGATGAAAGCACATTTCTTGAAAGAGCTAATTTTCAGAAGGCGGATCTTTCCGAGGCGAACTGGGAGGGTGCTAATCTGACTTCGTCAATTCTGAGTTTCGCAACGCTCAATATGACTGATCTATCGAGTTGCAACTTGCTGGGTTCTGATTTTTATCGGGCTGTGGCAAAAAAAGCAAAGTTCAGCAGGGCTGATCTAACCGATGCCAACATGACGTCTATCAACTTGTTCCGTGGAGATCTGACCAAAGCGAAACTCGTACGTACCGATCTGAAAGGTTCAAATCTCTTCGAGGTCGAGTTTTTAAAGGCTCGGGTACAGAAGACCAATTTTCAGGATGCAAACCTGAAGAGGACAAAACTTGCCGGATGTGTGCCGAAATGACGAGAGAAGAATTGCTGACACGGATTAGAAGAGGAGAGGTAATTCAATCGGAAGATTTATCCGGTATCGACCTGTCCGGTGAAGATCTTTCCGGTGCGGTATTCGATGTGGTTGTGTTTGAAAAGGCGCGGTTCATAGAGACCAGGCTCTCTGGTAGTACATTCAGAAATTGTGATCTGACAAATGCCGATTTGTCGTGGGCTGATTTTGTTTCGGCAACGCTTTCGACTTCGAACTTTTCCGGGGCCAATTTGACACGTTTAGAACTCGGTGAAGCGAGGATAACAGATTGTAATTTCACGTGGGCCAATTTTACCGAAGCCGATTGTGCCGGGATGGATTTCACCGATAGCCGGCTTGACGGAGCTACGTTCGTCAAAACAGATCTTTCCGGTGCCGACGTGAGCAAGCAGAATCTGTCAGGGTGCGTTATGACGAATGCGGATTTAAAAGGTTAATTGTATGCAAACGAATTTTTCACAGGCGAATCTGACTCAGGCCAATCTTACGGAAGCCATACTGACAAATGCAGGGCTCGATAATATACAAGCCCACGCCGCAGACTTTACCCGTGCTCAAATGAACAATGCATCATGTCGAAATGCATTTGTGCGGGAGTCTTTCTTTGAAGAGAGTGATATGACACTATCCGATTTATCTCGCAGTGATCTCACAGCCTGTATTCTGTCGTATGCTATGTGCCGGGATACACAATTTGTCGGGGTCAACCTGACATTTGCTGATTTATCTCATGCCGATCTTGAATTCGCTGATTTTACTAAGTCTAATCTGGCGGGAGCGAAACTGCATCGCATCAGAGAAAAAGACACCATCTGGAGAGGCTCCAACAAAGAGCAGTCTCGCGGGACGGATTTGGATCTGGCCGAAGCGGAGGAATGGCAGCCGGTTTATTAACGGATTATTTGAAAGATAGAAGTGAGGTGTAAATATGTTTGCATCAACGAAAGAGGGCGGACAACTCATGGGAACACGCCGTTTCCAAACATGGGTATGTGTAATCAGGCCAGAGGCGACACGGTTTCGATGGTTGTTAAGATCTGTATGAAGGAAGCAATGACGAAAAAAACAGAAATTCCCCAGAGCTCGGGTGATGAAGCCGGATCTGCCGGAGGGATTATATCGCCGCTCACAACGGAAACAATGCCAACTGCCCCGTGGGTAGTCAGTTGGATCCAAGTCAGACAAAAGTCATGATTGGCGGATAGCAGAGATTTTTTGAGGTGAGAACTATGGAAAGATTAGTCCGTAATATGGAAAGTGAAAATCTTGACCTGAGCGATGGTCGAGTAAAAATGAAGGATGACAATTTTTTCTGGGTGGAAACATCCAGAGGGCTTCACAAGGCCAAAAAATCCGTGAGCTGTCTTATTGAGCCTCTTATAAGCGATGAAGTCCTGCTTTTGTCTAACCGGAATGGAAAATCATATATATTGTCTGTATTAGAAAGGGAGCGGGAGGTGAAATCGGACATAATCTTCAAGGGAGATGTTTCCATTAAGGTGAAAAACGGCGACCTGGATTTTGTAGCTCAAAAACTTGATCTCAAAGGAGATGATATCGCTCTCACTTCGGAGGGACTGGATATCCGATCTTTGCGCGGTAAGGCCAGTATTCAAGATTTTACATTCCTGGATCGAATGTTTCGAGGCAATATCAAAGCTGTTAAGATAATATCACAAATTATGAGTTTGATAACGGAAAGACTTGTTCAGAAAGCCAGACACTCGTATCGATGGGTTGAGGGTCTGGAACAGGTTAAAGCCGGACGCATCAAGTACTTTGCCGAAAACTCTCTCTTCGTGAAGGGTAAACGTTCCAGTCTGATAGCCGAAAAGAAAGTCAAGATCGACGGAGAAAAGATTCATTTAGGATAACGATACAATTGTCATTGAAAGGATTTGGTAATGAAAAAGGTATGGATCACCTCACTTGTCCATGAAGAAAAGCAGGTTCAAAAAATAATGGCCATGCTCAAGACCTATGCCCTGGATGCGAATGGTCATTTCTGGATGGATGATCTGAAAAAGATGGC
>JAFDAE010000413.1 GCA_019314005.1 Deltaproteobacteria bacterium
AATTTCAGGTGATGGGAATTTGTTGTTTGAAAATTGAACCGCTACTAAATTGCATCTCTCCTTTGCTGCCATTGAATACCCTTGTGCCAAAAAAGACTGTTGAGATTGATAGGCAAATCCAGAGAATAATATTTTCAATGCTTTTTCAATTGGTTCGGTGCCCTCTCCTGATACGAGCTTGCCATCAATTTTCAAGGAAAATGAGGAAATAATTGCTGGCCCTAAGCCATTGTTTATAAGATCAATTGCGTAAAAACCCTTTTCTACTATTCTATTTGTCCAGGTTGTCAGATGTGGTCTGAATGAAAGCTTGTCGTGCTTTCTCGTAAGGAAACCTTGCCAAATAGAGATTACGAGGGCGCACAAAGCGATGACCGCACTTGATATCCCAATAATTATAGCCCAATCCATAAAATATCCTCATCAAATCTAACGGCAAAGCTCACCGGTTTTCACGAAGCGCAGCGGAGTAAAAATCCAGTGCAGCGATTTGTTAGCCCACTCCTTCATTTACAAAAGTTGATTGATAGTCGGTGGCGCTCAACACCGTATCGTATAGTCCAACTTCTTCGCCTTCATGCCGGTCGATGCCCGTATAGCTCAAACTGGAATCCTCATACCTCTTGAATTTGTATACAGCGTCATTCATCAATGCGCTGTTAAATACCCCAAGGCTGACAAGTAACTCAAAATCCTTTATAAGTAATCCGGTCACTTTCTTAAAAAGCCCAGGTTCTAACTGCGTGATGATATCCCGGAGACACCGTTCCCGGTAATCGGTCAAATACATAAATACCGGCACGCGCGTGGCAAACTTGATGAGCTTCTCCTGGATCTTCTTCCGCATGCTCTTGTATTCTTTTTCCTCTTCTGTCAGTTCCTTTTTTTTCTTCTTGGTCAGTTCTTCGTCGTTCTTTTCCTTCCGTGCCTTTTTCACTGCCTCCGATTTATTGATAATGGTTTCGATATCCTGATTGAGATTCCTAAAACCCTCAATACTCATCAGCGCGTCCAGCGCGTCCTTGTTTGCCATCAGCCGCTTCAAGGTGTCATTATCCACATTCACCAACAGTGCGCTTTCCCATCGCCGTGCCAGCAGGGTTGCGGAAGTGCCGCTCATGGCGATGTCCAGAATCCCGGCCGCGTCGATCTGCTTCATGGAACTGCCGTCATAGGCCAACACTGGCAGGAAGCTGATAAACTCCTCAACCTTCTTTTCAGGGTTAGACTCATCAACATTCAATCGGCAACTGTAATCGGCGATCTGCCGCAAAGCCCTGTCCGGCGCGAAGTCAAAAACGTAGCATTCCTCTTTGATGATCTGCTCGCGGTTCGGGACGTTGCCGTCTGGATTCATCACCGTCCAAGAGGATTGAACACGAAAAGCGGCCTGAAAATAGGTCTCCGGGCTGGAAGAATTGCGCAGCATGAATATTCCTGTCCACGGCCTCACAGTCACCCCGGTGGTTAGCTTCCCGCAGGACAAAGTAATCGTCTTGGTTTGCAAAGGATCGTCCATGGCATCCTGCACAGGCGGCAAAGCCTCAACACCGATCCCGGCGGCGCTTCCCGCTGCCACTACGACCTGATAATCGCGATAAAACCGATTCTGCTTTTTCGATAGCAGCTTGCGCATGGCATAACACGACGCTACGCTCGGAAGAAACCAGAAAGTATGGGACAGCACATTAAGCAGCCGGACATCCGAAAACGGCATAGGCGGCTTCTTTGCCCCCGATTTCAGATTGTCAATAGTTGCGGCCTGAAATGTGCCCCGTATCAAATCCAGCCACTTCTGAACTTCATCCTCATATGTAAACTTCGCATTCTCATATTTCCCTTCTGCGGAAAAGAAAACATTCAGGTCAAATTCGTCGAACTCCCCCTGCATGGCAATCTCGCGGATCGCATCCGGCATTTGATACGTCATTAACACCATGCGGGGCAGACAGGAATAGGGATTATCCTCATCTTTCCATTCCTGCTTGGCACCCTGTTCATCCGAATAAGTCCAGTTGAAAATCTGCTCCTCGATAAACTCGCCCGAGGCAATCGCCCGAAACGGCGTCCCGGATAGATAAAGGTATGCGTCTGTCGTGATCGGCATGATCTCTTCGTCGTAATAATCGAGACCTTCTCCTTCACCAAACTCCCTTTCCTTCTTGTCCTCCGCTTCAAACAGTTCTTTGGCCCTTTCCCGCCACGCACCGTAATGGTATTCGTCAAAAATAACACAATCCCAATTGGTCGCGTGAACCCATTCGTTTTTGTATTTGATACCATTGGTACTGGGGTTTTTGCCCAGATAATCCTGGAACGATCCGAAACAGACAAGCGGCTTTTTCTTATCAGCTTCCGCATAGGATAAACCGCCGGGGGAAATGAACTGCCATCCCTCGAAATCGACATGGCACTTCAAATCCTCTTCCCACGCGCTCTGCACCGCCGGCTTGAAGGTCATCACCAGCACCTTGCGCC
>JAFDAE010000414.1 GCA_019314005.1 Deltaproteobacteria bacterium
TTTAAAAACTCTCGTCGTGTCTGTTTTCTTTTACCCATTGTCTATCCTTTCATAATACGAACTCTCTTAATACAGAAACATTTCTCATATTCTCTCCCCAGACATTCCGCTGCATATCATAACAGCCGCGCAGGCATAGTCAATAAACCTCCAGGTATCACGCATCAGCGTTTCAAGGAATTCTATTTGGCTTTTGTCCAATACATCTTTCCTCTGCGAAGCATTAGCCGGCAAAGCCGCAAACAAAACCAATAAAATTAAACTGCTAACACATAATCTCTTCACTTCATTTTCCTTTCAAAGTTGAAATTAACAGATTAAACGCCAAATAAATTAATCGCTCTCTATTAATTGAACTCCCGGACGTCTACCCGATCGCCCTTGCTAAAGTTGTAGTTACGGTTTTTGCAAAGCCCGTCCTGTCTATATAAATATGAAGAATCTCCCCTAAAAGCTTTTAAACTCGCAGTCATCTACGTAGAAAACCCCTTTACCTTTACCGTCTGAGCTGACCAGCGTGATCGTACAAGAACAGGACTTTGTGTCTGGAGGCGCCTTTTGCTCAACCTCAAAGCGTTGCCATTTACTTTCAGACAAGTCAGCCCCCCAACTATTACTCGATACACGGCTGATATTTTGACCGTAAAAATTCTTCCATTCCAGAGTTAGAACCCCGTGGCTCTTTCCAGTCAAAGCCTCATCTTTCGACCCGTTAATCAGATAGGCGCTAAAACGATACCTCTGGCCTTCTTCGGCCGGAATTACCTGGACAAACCCATAATAAGGGTCACCTTTTCGGCACTTCAGGAATAGAGAGTGCTTTCCACTGCGCTTCTTCCTGTCGGTCAATCCGGCACTTACCGACGGACCCTCTGGCGAGTGCCATAGGGTCCACTTCTCGGGCAAAAGCGTGCCGGCATTGCCCTTTGCCGAAGCCACTTCTTCAAATCCTCCATTGGCCAAAAGAGGCCTGGCATTGAACTCAGCAACATTGACACGTTCTCCATCAGCATACCCAAAATTACGATTAGCGAACTTAAGGCCGCTCTGGCTAGGAACCAACCGGCTGTCCCAAGCATCAAACGTATCCTGTAATTGCTGTGCAATTTCAGGCTTTTCTTTAACCAGGTCCTTCCATTCGCCCGGATCATCGGCAAGATTGAACAATTGAATTGTCCGGGAGCTCTTGGCGCCGCTAATGGGATTGAAACAAAGTTTCCAATCACCTTTCCGGATCGCATAGTTTTCCTGGCGTCTCCAATACATCACATCATGGGGTTTCTCATTCGCGGATTTCTTCCCTGTCAAATAAGGCAACAGGTCTACGCCATCAAAATCCAAACCTTTATAAGGCTTGCTGACGCCAGCCAGGGACATAACGGTAGGAACAACATCCAGGTTAATAACAGGATGCTCATATTTCTTTCCAGCAGGCAAAACCCCCGGCCAACAGGCAACAAAGGGGACGTGGGTTCCGCCTTCGTAAACATCTGCTTTGAACCCCCTGAACGGACCAGGGTTGGACATGGTCGTTTCTCCACGATGTTTAAAAGTTTCCGGTATTCCCTGTATGTTCGGTGTTCCGTTATCACTTATGAAAAACACAAGGGTATCCTTTTCCACGCCTTTCTTTTTCAAGGCATCCATTACGGCACCTATTCCATCATCCATAGCCAGAGTCATCGCCGCAAAAACCTTGCGTTCATCATTGGTCTTCAAGTGCTGCACCCGGTCTATGTATGACTGCGGCACCTGCCATGGAGCATGCACGGCATAGTGGGCAAGATAGATGAAAAACGGTTTATCATCGTCAGCTCGCTCGATAAAAGACACAGTCTCCTTTGTAAGCATATCAGTCAGATAGCTGTCGGAATCCTTGATATTCGGCTCAATAGTGGTGTTCCGCATGATCGGGGCATCCCATTTCTTGAGGTCGTCAGGATCAGTACTGGAATTAAAGTAATCGTGTGAGCCCCAAATAGAGCCGTAAAAGAAGTCTACGCCCCTTCGATTCGGCCTATATTGTTTGCCCTCTCCAGCTACGCCCCACTTTCCTATTGATGCTGTCTGATACCCCTGCTTTTTCAGCATCTGAAATATTGTCGGCTGGCTCGTTGGAATACCACCCAGACCACAGTTCGTGTCCATTCCGAAACGCTGCTGATATACGCCTGTCAATACACCTGCTCTGGAGGGCATACAAATAGAGCCAGAAACATAACCCTGGCTAAATTGGACTCCGCTTTTCGCCAGAGCATCGATATTGGGCGTAGCAATATCTTTAAACCCGTGATAACCGACATCGCCCCAGCCCATGTCATCTGCATATATAACAACAATATTAGGCTTACTGTCTTTTGCTGAAAAAGTATTATTCAACGTTCGGCATCCCGGAACCATCATCGCGGTAGCTGCAAAGCCCATAGTTTTTAAGAAATTGCGTCTGTTCATTATTTCTCTCCTTATTTTA
>JAFDAE010000415.1 GCA_019314005.1 Deltaproteobacteria bacterium
GCTATCACGGTATACTGAGGCTAAAGTTTAGGTCATACACGCCAGACTTTGTAATGGCTTGTTTTTTAATGACAAACTGGTGTTGGCGTAAAATAAGTCGTAAAGTCGGGCTAAGTCCCTTGCTCAATCGATTGCCATATTCATGACCCCCAATGCGGGACTGGCAAAGGCTGTCCATCTGTATGAGTTGGAAAGGGGCAAACAAGTTCAACCGATTATCAACCCTTGCGTTACAGACAATCTCCTTGGTTCATTAATTTGGGTACAACACCCCGCTCGAATTTTTATATCGAGCACGAAAAGGATTCTTGCCCAGTGTTACGCGGCAATCCAGCCGAACGATCAATTAGTATCCAAGTATCTTCAATACATCGAGCGCCTCCAGAAAAGCAACTCCCTTAATGACGAGGAGTACGCAAGCGCCATAACTTATGCGGTGGCGTTGGATATCCTGCAGAATCATACGCTAGGTGACCCCGACATGCTTGGTGAAAAGGATGCTGAAGATATAGCAAGAGAAACGCTAGACCGGATCAGGGATGAGGCCAGAAGATCTGAAATTGATGAACGAACGCGGAGAAAAGCAGCAGAAAATGATCGCGATATGGTGCGTGACCACATAAAGGCCAGAGCCCTTTCTATTGGTCGAATTGTAGGCGGAATAGTAAATTGGGTGATAACAGCGATCTTCTTCATCGGTTCAGTGGCTGCCCTTTTTGCGATACAACATTGGTCGAAGTACATTTTCATTATGGCGATGCTCTTGTGCACGGTCCTGAATATAAAGCGTTCGTGGAGCATTGACAAGTTCTCGCTTTGGATTCAGAACAAAAGTACAGATGTGATTACCCGATTTCTTATGCCGAAGGAGGACCCTGAAGAGGGATCAAAAAAATGAGAGGCAACAGAAAACTCTTCTCTTCGATTGCCCTTCGGGTCAACCAGATCGATATTATGTATAAATGGAAAGAACGCACTAACAAGTCAAGCTATCGGTCGACGTTCCACCGTTAACAATTACAAAATGTAGTTTTCTACTTTTTCTTCACCTTTGATTTCATTGACTTCAGGAAGAACTACTGTTGCAAAAGGCACTTACAACGCCTCAGAATCATTGAATATTAAGAATGACTATGCTTCAACCTTAATTGATGTGAAGCTATCCACAGACAAAAATACCTGTTAATGTTTTAATTTTTCACTTGATTTTTCGATGTAAATCAGACATATTGTTACCACTTATAAACAAGTGGGGACTATTTGTCTGGAGTCAGAAATGAAAAAACGGCCCGAAGAAATTTTCCGCAAATACGGTGGCCAGCTTCGCATGAGCGAGGCCATTGAGCACGGTATCACACGCTATATGCTCTATTCGCTCAGGGACAAGGGCGTCATCGAGCAGGTGAGCAGAGGTATTTATCGGCTGGTGGAACTGCCTCCAATCAACAACCCCGATCTGGTTACGGCCAGCCTTCGTTTCCCTAATGCAGTCATATGTTTTATCTCCGCACTGGCCTATCATGACATCACAACTCAGGTTCCACATTATGTTTCCGTGGCGGTGCCGAGGGACTCACGAATACCTTCACTCGACTATCCTCCCATTCAGGCCCACAGATTCTCGAATGAAGCATACAAATCCGGCATCGTGGAGCATATAATTGATGGAGTGCCCGTCAAAGTCTACAGCCCTGAGAAAACTCTGGCCGACTGCTTCAAGTTTCGCAACAAGATCGGAATAGACATAGTGCTGGAAGCACTGAAACTCTACAAGACACGAAAGAAGTTCGACCTCGGCGAACTGCTGAAATATGCCAGGATCTGCCGGGTTGAAAAGGTGATGCGACCATACATGGAGGCGACGGTATGAAGTCTCCCGGAAATATCCCCGCGTCTGTCCGGCAGCGCCTCCTTAACTGCGCCAGGTCCATGGTTCTGAGCCAGTGGAAACTCTATCTTTATTGTTCCAGAACGGTTGATAATTGCTGGTTGTAATATTGTATGTGATGATAGAAGGATAAAGTCAGTCATTCTGGATTTTCAGGAACTCAGCCTGGAGACCGGTACGATTGTGACGCGGGATGAAGAGGAAGAAATAAATGTCGGCGGCGGGAAGATAGAGGTTGTGCCGGCGTGGCGTTTTCTGCTCAACCTGCCGGAGTGATTTTATACCTCAGCAACTACCTTCTTCAGGAGGTAGATGTGAGCGATTTCGAAGAACAGGGGTGCTGATTGCGTGACTTTGAACCCCCTTTTTTCCATCAGGCGTTCAAGCTCGACGGGAGGGGGAAATCCCATCACTGAATCTCGCAGATACCGGTAGGCCTTAAAGTCCCCCGATACGAGGCCCCCGATAATGGGGAGTATGGTCTTGAAATAGGTAAGATATATCCATCTCCAGGGGAAACGGGAAGGTACCGATAGTTCGAGCACCGCCATCTTCCCTCCATCTTTAAGTATCCTG
>JAFDAE010000084.1 GCA_019314005.1 Deltaproteobacteria bacterium
GGATAACGCCTTGCTTCCCATGTGTTGATTGTCGACTTCACCCTCCCTTTATGTCTCCTGGTCAATACTCCGATCCGGCGGGGGAACTTATTGGTTATCCGGCAGTCCTTTTATGTACACGTCGTGCTTAGCATAGGGGATTTCTATGCCTGCTTCGTTGAACGCTTTGTAAACCATGGTATTAAGTGTGTCGAGCACGAGCCCTCTGTATACGGGTTTGTCAATCCATGCGAGGAGATCAAACAGCAGCCCGGAATCTCCAAACTCGCGGAAACGAACACGCGGCTCGGGATGGTCGCAGACATGGTCTACGCCCCTAACACAGGACATAAGAATTTCGCGCGCCTTGTCCACGTCGCTGCCGTAGGCCACGGCAACCTTGACCCGCACTCTCATTTTCTGATGCGGCCCTCCGGTCTCATTGACAATCTTGGCATTCCCGATAACAGCGTTAGGCACGGTGACCTCCACGTCATCTCGTGTCAGAAGACGGGTGGAACGTATACCTATGTCCGTGACCACACCCCGTATTCCGTCATCAAGTATTATGAAATCCCCGATATGATACGGCGCATCGGCGAGGATGAATACGCCGGCGAAGAGATTTGCCAGGGTATCCTTGGCCGCAAAACCAACCGCGATTCCTACAATACCTGCCGAGGCCACCCACGAGGTTACATTGATGTCCCAGGCTACAAATGCGAAGTAGATAGACCCCCCGAACACCATGACCTTCAGCACGATCTCAAACATTGGCAAGGTCTTGGGCTGAATCCAGGAGACCCGGTCCATCTGGCGGCTAAGGACCTCCAGAAAAATGGTGCCTATCCGCATTGCCGCGCTTCCCCAGATAATCACAGCGAGAGACTTTAGGACACCAAGCGCTACAAAAGTTACCGAGGGATTAAGCTTGAGATCTACTACTACCCAGGCAATTCCCGCCAGAACCAGGGAATACATAATAGGGTCGCGAAGGGCTTCCGCGAGTTGGTTATCCACCTGGGTCTTTGTTTTTCTGCTCAATGACAGGATAACCCGTGAAAAAAGAACCTTCGCAACAAGGGCCGCAACTACTGAACCCACCAGGATTATACCCACCCGTACAACAGGCATTTGAAAAAGATCGGAGATAATCTTGCTTATCTGTTCCATTATTCTTCCTCCGAAATCGGGAAAATTGGTAAAATTGAGATCATCGTCGACAATTAAAGCAATAGGTCTGTCATTTTGTCAAATCATTTCTTATAGGATCAGAATTCTCGAATAGCCTCCTATAAAATCTTGCTTTATTTTCACATTGATGCAAAGTTAAACCTAAGTTGAGCGATTTTTGAGGAAGAGATTGGTGCAGATCGAGTCAAAAAATCGTTCAATTTAGGTTAAAATATCATTTAGTTAAAGGAGACTAAATATGAGTCAGGCAAAGAATGGGGATGAGGTGAAAATTCGCTACACAGGGAAACTGCACGACGGCACAGTATTTGATTCTTCACAAGACCGCCCGCCACTTGAGTTTAAAATCGGAGGCGGAAGTGTTATCCCAGGTTTTGAACAAAGTGTTGTCGGAATGGAAACCGGGGACACAAAAACCATTACAATCCCGCCGGAAGAAGCATACGGACCGCGGCGTGAAGAATTAGTGGTGAATGTAAAGAGTGCCGATTTCCCCGAACACATTACACCTTCTGTGGGACAGCGACTTCAAATCAGCCAACCGGACGGCAATGTTGCTAACGTAATGATTGCTGATATAAAGGAAGATATGGTAACGCTCGATGCAAATCACCCATTAGCCGGGCAAACATTGACTTTCGATATCGAACTGGTTGCAATCGCATAACCGCAGCATCCTTACCACAGGACGTCGTTCCTGCGGCAATGTTACGTTTCAGATCTCAAACAAGGAGAAATGTAAATGCAGTCAAAATATGTAAGATATTTTTGTGTGTTGGTAACGGCGTTAGCTTTGGTATCGTTTGCTTCACAAACCCCGGCAGCACAAAAGCAGCCTTCAAAGGATGCAGTTGCGGTGGTGAACGGATCGGTAATCAGCCGGGCGGAATTTGACGCGGAGATTGGCCGTGTACAACAGCGATTTTCCAGCATGGGACAACCACTGTCCAGTACCCGGTTGTCAGAAATCAAAAATGAAATCCTTGAAAACTTTATAGGCCGTGAGCTGCTCTATCGGGCGAGCCAAGAGAACGGAATCAAGGCTGACGAAGCGGCAGTCAATGAACAATTGACAGAGCTGAAAAAACGATTTCCCAGTGAGGTGGAATTTAAAAAGGCCTTGGGTGAGATGAATTTATCTGAAGCTATGATGAAATCGCAGCTTGAACGGAATGTAGCCATTAAAGAATTTATTGAGAAGCAATTTGTTCAGAAGATTACGATTTCCGACAAGGAAAGCAAGGCCCACTATAAAAGTAACCCGGATTTGTTCAAACAACCCGAACAGGTTCAGGCCAGCCATATATTGATCAAAATCGATCCCCAGGCGGATGAATCTCAAAAAGCCGAAGCACGCAAAAAGATTGAACAGATCCAGAAGAGACTGCAAAAAGGTGAAGATTTTGCGGCGCTTGCCAAAGAATTTTCCCAATGTCCCAGCAATGCCAAGGGCGGCGACTTAGGCTACTTTGGGCGGGGACAAATGGTGCCGCCTTTTGAAAAGACCGCTTTTGCTTTAAAACCGGGTACGGTCAGTGATATCGTCGAGACTCAGTTTGGATACCACCTAATTAAGGTCACCGACAAAAAAGTTGCAACTACAATTCCTTACAAAGACGTCAAAGAAAAACTTGACCAACATCTAAAGCAGGAAAAAATACAGAAAGAAGTAACTTTATACGTTGAGAAGCTGAAAGAAAAGGCAAAAGTGGAGAGATTCCCGACGGACAACCCCTGATAACTGACACCTCATACGTCGCTCTACCTGACCCCCATTTTTTCGTCAGGCAAGGAAGGCAAGAAATTTAACCGGAAGAATACATTACTCATGTCAGATAATTCCACAGATAACACGAATGGAAATGAAGAAAGCTTTGCCGACCTCTTTGAATCTTATAGCGCCGGTATGAACGAGGATATTCAGGTCGGGGATAAGGTTAGTGGAAAAATTATTTCGATTGGGAGGGATACCGTTTTTGTTGATACAGGAACAAAAATTGACGGCATCGTAGATAAGGCAGAACTTCTTGATGACGACCGGAATTTACCTTGCAAGGAAGGCGATATCCTCGAATTATATGTAGTGTCATTGAAAGAAAATGAAATCAGGCTTTCCAGGGCATTTTCCGGCATCGGCGGCCTTAATCTCTTAAGGGAAGCCTTTGAAAAGGGAGTCCCTGTGGAGGGTAAGGTGAAGGAAGAGTGCAAGGGTGGCTTCCGAGTCGAAGTTATGCAAAGAAGAACTTTTTGCCCGATCAGCCAAATGGATTTGAAATTTATTGAAAACGCCGCTGATTATGTGGGAGAAACATACGAGTTCTTGATTACAGAGTTCGAGGAGAACGGCAGAAACATTGTAATTTCAAGACGTGCACTTCTCAGCAGGAAACTGGAAAAAGCAAGGAAGAAGTTTTATGAAGGCTTAACGATCGGGACGGTTCTGGAAGGGAAAATTACAAGGTTAATGCCTTATGGCGTCTTCGTGGAACTTGTTCCCGGGGTCGAGGGTATGGTCCACGTGTCGGAACTCAGTTGGTCAAGGGTGCAAGACCCTCAAGAGGTCGTAAGGGTGGAAGATTCAATCAAGGTCAAAGTGCTTGGGGTTGAACGGGATGACAAAAGGTCTGATCAGATGAAGATCTCTCTTTCTGTTAAACAGGTCACAGGAGATCCATGGGACAACGTTGAGGAAAAATTCCATGCTGGTGACAAGATCAGGGGCAAGGTGACAAGATGTGTAACGTTCGGCGCTTTTGTGGAAATAGCGCCGGGGATCGATGGCTTGGTCCATATTAGTGAAATGAGCTATGGGAAGAGAGTCTTGAGGCCTGAAGAAGTCGTAAAGGATGGCGAGACCGTTTCCGTCATGGTAAAGGAAATTAATGCTGCGAAAAGGAGGATATCTTTAAGCATAAAGGATGCTGAAGGAGATTCCTGGATCGATGTACACGAAAAATATAAGGCAGAGCAGTCAACAGAAGGGACCTTAGAAAAGAAGGCCCCGGAAAAGCCTGTGAGTTCTCTGGGAGAGAAGCTGCAAGAAGCTCTTAAATCTAAAAAAGACTAAGCTACACCTCTACTTGTCTCGGCCCGACCCCATGTTCGCAGCAAGTTTGATACCATTGGTGTCGATGGTGATAAGCCTTTTTTTGTAGAGTGCGCCTATTGCCTTTTTGAATGTTTTTTTACTTACCCCAAACAGGGAGTAGATATCTTCCGGCGGGCTTTTATCAGTAACCGCAATCCTGCCGCCAAGGTCTTTTATTCTTTTAAGAATGCTCTGGGAAATATCACCAACTCTTTGATAGCCTGATGATTGCAGGCTCAAGTCAATTTTGAAGTCTTCGCGTATTTTTTTTATGTAGCCTTTTAGCTGCTGGCCTATGTGAAGCTTCTGAAACACTTCGTTTTTATAGACCATACCCCAATGAGAATTGTTAACAACCGCTTTATAACCCAAATCTGTTTTGTCACATATAAAAAGATCTACCTCTTCGCCCTCATCATAGTCCGGTGGCTGCAGACTAAGAAATTTATCCAGCTTTGAAGACGCTGTGATGCGGTTGGTTTTTTCATCAAGAAAGACAAATACAACATATGATTTGCCTTCCTCCATTTTGGCGTGCTGCTCTCCCTTTGGTACAAGCAGCTCTTTTTGCAGCCCCCAGTCCAGGTAAGCGCCCGACGATGAGTTTGCCACCACCCGCAATTTGGCAAACTGACCGACTGTTGCATAGGGTTTTTGGGTGGTTGCCCGCAGACGCTCTTCCTTGTCTACATAAACAAAAACCTCAACCTCATCTCCTGGCCGGCAATTCTTAGGAACATCCCTTTTTGCCAGGAGAATATTCCCAGACTCGCCACCATCAAGTTGGGCGCCATAGTCCAGGATTCTTTTTATCGTAAGTTTATTTATCCTGCCGATCTCTGCCATTTTTTTCTCTTTCCCTTCGACTCGTTCTTGAGCGACAGGCGTGGCTCGCCGCCACCGGGGGGCAGGATAATCTTGTCCTCCGAAGCGACCCATACAAAATGTGACTGCGATTTTGTCCCCTTGTAGGCGGGAACCCGGAAACGGCGTACATGGAAGTTGCAACTCATCAAGAGCTGCTCGAAACTCTTACTGGGCTTAGCCGACCACACAGCCAGACACCCCTGTTCGCGCAGCGCGCGGCGACAGGCCATAATTCCTTCATAACCGTACAGACGGCGGTTCCCTGAATCGGTCATCGCGTTAGGGCCATTATCGACATCCAGCAGGATCGCGTCGAATCTGCTCTTGGAACGTGAGATAAGCTCGACGATATCGTCCGTCTTGAGGTCAACTCGTTCGTCCTCCAGCGGCTGGCCGTTGAGTTCCCCGAGGAACTCGCGATTCCATTCGACTACAGCACCCAACAGTTCACCCACCACCACTTGGGCGTGGGGGCTGAGCATATCGAGAGCCTGGCGTAAGGTATAGCCCATCCCCAAGCCGCCGATGAGTATACTGGGCGCCTTGCGACCAGCCAGATGCGCACAACCCAGCCGCGCCAGCTCCAGTTCAGACTCATGTCGGCGACTGTGCATCAAATCCTCACCATTGATCATGATCGAAAAATCACGGTCATGCTGATAAAGCACCATCTCGCCTCTGTCCGGGGTCCGGGCTGTAGCTATTTTTACTCTCGGTTTCATGGTGGCATTCTATCTATATTTTTTCTTGTAAAAACGTCGGTAAAGTTTGCCGATTTTTCTCCTCAGTATGTTACGGTCACCGACCACTTTTCTCGCCCATTTCGGCAGTTGCTGGACTTTGGATTCTTCGTAGGCAATCCCCTGCCATGGTATGATGCCACATCCGCGAATGAAAACCGTGCCGTCAAAGCCACAGAAAATGTGGGTGACCATTGAATCATCCGTCATCATTTTTTCTGCCGAGTTATCTTTTATTCCGAACAGGTCAAAGAACTTGGCGTGCACAAAAACAGCGTTGGCATGTGTGGTGCACACAAGCTCATACCCTTTTGATTTTCCCAACTGAGTGATTGACAACAGACTGCTACCCTGGCTCAGACGCGGGTCCGGCGGTTGGACAAACTCGACTGTCTTGGGAATGGTCGGGTTGAATTCTATCAGAACCACTTTTGGCTTATAATTCTGCACGGTCTCCCATACATGATAGTCATTGCCGTCAATATCTATTGAAAGCAGATCAAAGTCTTTGGGGATTGCCGTGTCTTTGAGAATGGAATCCAGTCCGGTTTCTCTTTCAAAACCCACAAAGGTATTTATGGGAACAACCTTGTCGTTGCCGGTAAATGTTTTCAACAGATCTTTATATCTCTTGGGATTGCCTTCTATCAATACCGCGGAATACCCTTTTTCACTGATAAGGTGAAACGTGTTGCTGCAAATTTTTCCATCCCAACTTCCAAATTCCACACACCATTTATCGTTGACTCCCACGACTTCCAGCACTTTTTCGATGATGCCGTCTTCGCCAAACTGCGAGGTGTTGTTCCGGGCATATTTGGCCAACCACAGGTCGTGTCTTTTCATTGTTCCGGTGTCATATGTCCTATTATTCTGGTCCATGAATATTTCCTCTGACTTGTATACGAATTTTCTCTTTCCCAAATTCTACGACGTCGCCTGAAAAGATCTTTTTTCGTTTTCTGGTTTCGACCTTCCCGTTTACTATAACTTGACCTTCAGAGATCACATATTTCGCTTCACCGCCGCTATCGACCATATTTTCGAGCTTTAAGATTTTATAGAGCTCAATTGGCTCTTCTGAAATTTCAATTTCTCTCATTTTACAAAACACTCAGTCCCGATGTCATTTGGATTGATAGCTTCCAGTTCCTCCCATCGCTCATATGCTATGGTAAGAGATTGTTCCAGCTCTTCAATTCTTGCCTTGGCTTGACTAATGAGCGCGCTATTCTGCCGGTAGAATGAGGGATCTGCCATGGAGTTATAAATTTCCTGCTGTTTGCTTTCCATAGCCTCAATCTTCTGTGGCAGACTCTCCAGTTCGCGTGCTTCCTTGAAAGTGAGTTTTCTCGGCCCCGCCGGCTTTAGTCTCTTTTTTATTTTCTTTTCAGGCGTAGGTTTTGTCTCTGCTATCTCTGCCGGTCGTTGTATAAGCCAGTCATCATAGCCTCCGGCATATTCCTGTACCTTGCCTTCTTTCTCAAAAACAAAGGTGGAAGTGACTACATTATCCAGAAACGCACGGTCGTGACTGACTAAAAGAACCGTGCCTTTGTAATCAAAAAGCAGCTCCTCCAAGAGCTCCAAGGTCTCGGCGTCCAGGTCATTTGTTGGTTCGTCTATCACCAGGATATTAGCAGGCTTTGTAAAAAGTTTAGCCAAAAGCAAACGATTTCGCTCGCCGCCGGAAAGTATTCGGACCGGTGAACGTGCCCGATCCGGGGCAAAGAGAAAATCTTGCAAATAGCCGATGATATGCCTCTGTCTGCCGTTAATAGTCAGCATGTCGTTGCCTTCTCCGACATTATTGATGACCGTATCATTTTCATCAAGCAGGGCCCGATGCTGGTCAAAATAGGCGGGTTCAAGGTTAGTGCCGAGCCTGACTGAGCCTTGTTGCGGTTTAAGATCGCCAAGCAACAGACGAAGCAGGGTAGTTTTGCCGGAACCATTCGGCCCGATAATGCCTATTCTGTCGCCACGCAGAATTGTGGTGGAAAAGTTTTGGACAATTATTTTATCATCATAGCCGAATGTGACCCCTTTTAACTCTGCAACAAGTTTTCCCGATGGCGCTGCCTCCTGGATTTGCATGCGGGCACGGCCGACAATTTCCTGCCGGGCCTTACACTCTTTACGCATTTCTACAAGGGTTCGAACCCTTCCCTCATTTCTGGTACGCCGGGCTTTGATCCCCTGGCGTATCCATATTTCCTCTTGGGCAAGTTTTTTGTCGAAACGAGTCTGCTGGGATGCTTCGGCTGCGAGTGTTTCGGCTTTTCGTCTAAGATATGTATCATAATTGCCAGGCCAGCTTGTAAGACAACCCCTGTCGAGATCAATAATACGGGTCGCGAGTTTTCTGAGAAGCATCCGGTCATGGGTGACAAATAAAAGGGAGATGTTCGTGTTTAACAAAAACTCTTCCAGCCAGGTTATGGCATTGATATCAAGATGGTTGGTAGGCTCATCAAGGAGTAAAAGATC
>JAFDAE010000416.1 GCA_019314005.1 Deltaproteobacteria bacterium
CAGAAGGGGAAGATTCTCCCTCTTTTAAGCTCTCGCATTCTTTCTCCGTAATAGCCTGAGAATCGAGATATTGATAAATCCCTATCGCCTCTTCAAATGGGAGGAAACCCTTTTCAGCAAGACGTGTGCTCCGAAAACGATACCCCTCTTCTTCCAATGCGTCAGGCAAGACCCCCCCCACGTTCAGCAAGATACGCTGATACAGGTCAAAATTATACTTGGCAAGGCGACTGAGAAAGTCCTTCAAAAACTCTTGATATCGTTCATCAAGTACACGTATATAAAAAACCCCGTCAAGTGTAAAAAAGGTATCTCCAAAGTCAGAAGAGGTTTGGTCTTCCTCTGCGATTATTACTTCGATATTTCCGGAAAGATATAAATACAGGACTTCCGGCTCCTCGCGTAATCCCCAATTTAAAAAGCGCTCAGTATCTGCTGAAAGCAAACGTCCGAACCAGGAATGAACCGAGTCCATATTTAAGCGGTCGCGATCCCATACCTGGAGATCGACTATATACCGCCACTGTTCATTAGATGCCATGGAAAGGATAGAAAGGGCATTTTCCGGGTCTAAGTCCTGAACAAGCCAATAAATATCTTCCTCGGAAAAGGATTGAACCAAGGCTGTAGGAGTAGGCGAGTCAAGAATCATTTCAAAGGCCTTTTCCCCGCCGGCAGCTAAGATTTCCTTCTTTAATTCTTGGGGTGATGATATCTTGGAAATAGAATTTTGTTTTGTCATAACTATTCGTAAACTCTACCCTAACTGGGAAGTGACAACCAAACCTTTTTCTTATTATTTATAGCTTGTGAGGAACTTATTTTGTTGCTAATCCTAACACTTATCAAGCTGCAATCTCTCGACCAGCTTTTTCACATCTTCTGTATAATCACGATGGACCACAAGCGTCTTGTCCCCCGCACGCACTACGACTAAATTATCGACTCCCACAAGCGCTACAGTCTCTTTGTCGTCTTTGCAAAATACAATATTTCCCGAGGCATTTTGACACTTGATACAACCGCATGCTACATTGCCGGCCCCGTCGGGTGAAAGGAATTTTTCCAGGGCCAACCAACCCCCCACGTCACTCCATTCGAATTCGGCCCGAACGGTTCTAACGCATTTGCTCTTTTCCATGACACCGAAGTCAATGGAGATCTTTGGAAGGGTTTCAAACGCGACACGAATTGCTGAACCCCACTCATCGGTTCCGTCTACCTCGGCTAACGGAAGCAATGCCCTGGCATGATCAGGTAAATGTCGTTTGATCTCATTCAAAATCGTCTCTACAGTCCAGACAAACATGCCGCTGTTCCATAAGAATTGATTCGATGCCACATACGAACGAGCTGTTTCCAGGTCAGGCTTTTCTTTGAATCGTAGGAGTTGAAAGTGCTCAATTCCATCATCTTCCTTGATTCTCTCTCCTTGTTCGAGATAACCGTATCCCGTAGCAGGAAATGTTGGAACAATGCCAAACGTGTACAAGTACCCCTCTTCAGTTGCCGCGCTAACCGCGGAAAGGAGCGTCCGCTGGAATGCTTCGATCGGATGGATCAAGTGGTCCGCGGTTAAAACCACCATGGTCGGATTGCCGAAACGGCTGCGACATAAGACCGCTCCCAGGGCAATCGCGGCGGCAGTATCTCTGGCTATGGGTTCTCCAATAATATTGGCCTCCGGGATTTCAGGAAGCTGTTCACGAATGATAGATATATATCGTTCATTAGTCAGTATCAGTATATGATCTGCCGAAACAAGGCCGGACACCCTGTCAAAAGCCTGCTGGAGAAGAGTTCGTTCATGAAAGAGATTCATAAACTGCTTAGGACACTTCTGATTACTCAGAGGCCAGAAACGCGTTCCACCCCCTCCTGCCATAATAAGAACAACTATATCCTCATTTTGTGCAACTCGATCTTTTGTCACATAACCCTCCTTTGTGTCGTCAAGCAACCGGCTTCCGTAGAACGTAACCTGGGAGGCTGTCCGAGAATTATGTCCGTAACGAAAAAGAGTGAGAACGAGACAAAATTTTCGCAAATTTGAGGAGAATAGCAGGCCTATTTGACGAAAACCTGCGGGAATTTGGGCCGTTTCTCACTCTTTTGCAGTAGGATCAGAATTCTCGGACAGCCTCCTAGAATCAGACCAACAAATTATAATAACATAAGCTTATGCCAAATACCATAAGGGGCCAAAAAAACCAAAGGTGTTTTTCAATCTGGTGTGGGAAACGTCCTTGCCTTCGGCTAATACTTTTGTTAATATATCAAAATATTAGCGGGGTTCACGTATAGGGGGCTTGGCTTCGAGGGAATCGACCAAAATCGAGATACTTACTTATTTACAGTTGTCCCCCGGTTGTCCCTCCCTCAGTGTTGCAAAGGGATAGTACAAATGACCTTAAAAGAGCTGTTTAAGTTATTGGTAGATTTCTTTGAACGAGAGAACA
>JAFDAE010000417.1 GCA_019314005.1 Deltaproteobacteria bacterium
CACGTAACCCTTTTCGTATTTGGACTCAATTGCATTCATGGATATGACAATATTGTGGGCAGTTTCGATCTTGTCGAAATACACACGGAAGAACCTGGGTTCCTGGACAGATTCAGGGTTGGACTCAGCAATGGCTTCGCCTAATATAAAATTTTCCCCTATCCCTGTTAAAACCACCAAAAAACCTATTAGAACCGCTATACAACTGACGCTTACTATTCGGCGTAAATATTTCATGTTTCTTACCTCCCTCTATCCATAATCCAACTCTCCTCCGTCATTCCGGCGAAAGCCGGAATCCATTAGGTGGATATTTTCACCACCCGCTACGTTCGAGGCACAGCAAACAGAGAGAAAATCATTATCGCTAACAGCTAACCGCTAACAGCTAACCGCACAGGTTGATAATTTCTATTCGCCCGCATACCACCAGCCTGAATGGACAATGATGCGGTCTTTACACGTAAAGAACAAGAAATCATGTTTTCCACGCCAATAGTAGACCAGGAATTCGTATGAGTCAGCAGCGGATGACTCGTATCTTTGTTGGCGGATGATGAGCTTGAACAGATCGTCTCCTTTGCCCGCGATCCGATCCGGTTGACCAAGCAGTTTGATGATATCGTCTTTTTTGTATTCGCCTTCAGAGAGGCGGGAGCCAAGTTCAATCATGAGTCTGTGCTTGCGGCCCATCCAGTGGTCCACCGCATCGTTCCATGCACCACCATCGAAATGACCTTTTGTCTCGCGTATCTTCCTGAACTCAGATGCAATCTCTTCAATAGAAACATGAGCAAAACCCGTCTCTTTTGTGTCTCTTCCGGAGTCGTTGCCTGCCATGTCCGGGGCAGTGGAAATAATGAGTAGTAATCCTATAAAGACAATATATATTTTCGTCACGTTATTTGCTCTTTGCCCTATTTTGTTTTCGTCTGTATGATTGCAGAACAACCGTCATCCTCAGCATTGTAGGCGCATACTTGATAATCGTAGATTGTTTTGCGATCGAGCCCTGAATCCCCGGTCAATCATCCCATCGTTATCGGCATCTTCCACCTCCATGAGTACTGAATATGTCTCGACGTTGTCGGAATCGGTAAATCTTTGAAACTACATGATGCCGGATATGCTGGAGGGCAAGGTAACGGTGGCTTGGCCATCCAGCATCTGTCCAATCACGGTACGCAGGTCTGCCAGTTGCTGGGCCGTGGGGGCAGTATAGCCATCGTCTCTGAGGCGCATCTGGGCTTTGATACAGTCGAACAGCTCTTCAAGGGTCGTGCGTGAAGAACAATTGAGAATTGCCGCCTCTGTAGTAATTGAAAAAAAGACCGACATCATGACCATTACCACGGTAAGAGCTATCAGTTTTTCGTCTTTTTCTCCTTTTGGGAAGTTAAAAGACCGAGCCTGAACCGGTGCGGTTCGTTCAGACTCGGTCCATCTGAATATCATCTAGCGGCAGTCTTTATTGGTTTAAATATGTCCCACTATTAGGGGTGATCGGCAACTCCAACCGGACGATGAACTGGTCAAATTGGTGTACTGAAACTCCGGTCGAGAGAGTAAGGCGATAGCACCCTTGCAGCCACGGTGGAATAACATCTGTGTACTCAAATCCCACAACCAAAAACCATAACTGCGTTCCGTCTTCTAAGATCCACGCTGGATTGGGACCATCTATCACTACGGCTGGTTGGCCTGCGAATGTTGCCACCGGGGTTGCGCCGTTGTCAAAGTTTTTTCCTACTATATAAAACACTACTTCAAACTCACCTTGGTAGCCGGGCTCTACAGTGGTTAAAAGGATCTCAAGATCCTCTCCGCCGGGGGTACCTCCCCATTTCCCTGACATTGCGGGCTGTGCAAACATCATCATTGCTGCTACGAAAATGACACATGATATTACCGTAATTTTTTTCTTCATCTCTTTTTCCTCCATTTATAATGCCGTTTTTGCTTCATGTTTCTACGAACGATAGTTTTCCGCCGCAAATTGTGCTTCCTAAACATTCATTTCAACCACCTCCTTTCCGGTCAGTTTTGCTATTTGGCCGGTGAATTTAATCACCGGCCATTAGGAAAGGCGCTCCACATTTTCTATCGCTTCAAGCCCTCCCCGTGGGTGATATGGTTGAGTTGCAAACCGTTTAGGTCTCTTTTTTTCAACTCCTTGACATCTAAAATAAGCAATTTTGATGCCGACTTGGGTTTGTGCCCTATAAATTTCTTTAATATGTTGAAAGGACAAGATTTATTTGAGGTGGCTCGGGGGGTGGCAATACCTGGAATGCCCTCCACTATTAGTGGGTTCCGCAAATAATAGTGGAATGCTGCAGGGAAGTTGCTTCTGGTGGAGTGAATGCAAGGGCGGCATCAAGGTCGTTGGATGCCCAGCTTTTTCATCCGATAACGCAGCGTGCTGGGCTTTAGCTCAAGGATCTGGGCGGCGCCACCA
>JAFDAE010000418.1 GCA_019314005.1 Deltaproteobacteria bacterium
CGCTCTCTCTCATTCATGCCGATAAGACGCACTCCCTGGGTGTTTCTGCCGATTACGGAGATATCTTTCACAGGCATTCTTATAATACGTCCACGATCGGTCATCAACATCAGATCATCTTCGTTGGCAACCAGAAGGAGTGCCACCACCAGACCGTTTCTCTTTGTTGTTTTAATGGTAATCACACCTTTGCCGCCACGCCCCCTTAAGGGATATTCCTCTATAGCAGTCCTTTTGCCGTATCCATTTTCCGTCACTGCCATAAGGGTCTGATAATCGCGCAATACTTCCATCCCCACGATCCGATCCCCTTCAGATAACCGCATTCCAAACACTCCTCTGGAAACCCTCCCTGAAGGACGAATCTTTGATTCATGAAAACGTATGGCTTTCCCGTTACTCGATCCCATAAATATATTCTGAGCGCCGTCTGTAATCCGGGCTGCAATCAATTCGTCATCCTCTAAAAGATTAAGTGCAATGATCCCTCCTGCTCTGGGACGACTATAGGCAATAATATCTGTCTTCTTTATCAGGCCGTTTTTAGTGGACATAACGATAAAGTGCCCTGGTTTAAAATCTCGTATTGCCAAAACCGTGGCCAACTTTTCATCCCGGGCCAATGCCAAAAGGTTTACTATCGCTTTCCCTTTGGCCATACGTCCTGCCTTGGGAAGCTCATAAACCTTACTCCAGTATACCCGCCCCTTGTTGGTAAAGAATAGAAACGTGTCGTGCGTAGAGGCCACAAAGAGATGTTCCACAAAATCTTCATCTTGGTGAAGCATCCCCTTTCGACCTTTTCCGCCTCGATGTTGACTCTCATACAGGCTGATGGCGGTTCTTTTGATATAGCCGGTGTGGGATATTGTGACCACCATATCCTCTTCCACAATCATATCTTCTAATTGAATCTCTTCGGTTGTTTCAACAATCTCAGTGCGGCGGCTGTCTCCATAAGCTTTGCGCATCTCCGCCAGTTCTTCCTTAATTAGACCGAGAACCAGCCTTTCGCTGGAAAGGAGCTCCTTATAACGAGCAATAGCCTTAATCACATTCTTATATTCTTCAATAATTTTATCGCGTTCCAGCCCGGTCAATCTTTGAAGGCGCATGTCTAATATGGCCTGGGCCTGTATCGCAGACAAATTAAAAGTCGCGATCAACCTATCCTTGGCATCCTTGGGCGTCTTTGAGGCTCGTATCAGCGACACCACGTCATCCAGATGATCTAAGGCTATTTTTAAGCCCTCCAGTATATGGGCCCGATTTTCGGCCTTGAGCAATTCGTGCCGTGTTCGCCGGACAATAATTTCCTTGCGGTGTTCAACGTAATGGCTAAGGATTTCCTTCAGATTGAGGAGTTCCGGTTGGTTGTTAACAATAGCCAGGAAGATAATCCCAAATGTTGTCTCCATCTGGCTAAACTTGTACAATTGATTTAAGACCACATCGGGAACCTGATCTCTTTTAAGCGCTATCACAATCCGCATACCGGTTCGATCTGATTCATCACGAATGAATTGTATTCCCTCAATCCGTTTATCTTTGGTCAGGCCTGCAATTTTTTCAATAAGCCTTGCTTTGTTTACTTGATAGGGGATCTCAGATATGATGATACTCTCTCTGCCAGTCCGTTTGTCCTTTTCCACAATAGCGCGAGCACGAATTTTAATGGTGCCGCGCCCTGTCTTGTAAGCCTGGCGAACTCCACTTGAGCCATACAGGATACCGTATGTCGGAAAATCGGGTCCCGGCACGTAATCTATTAATTCGTCTATTGAAATATCAGAGTTGTCAATGAGAGCCGTGGTTGCGTCAATGATCTCTGCAAGGTTATGCGGGGGGATGTTGGTTGCCATCCCAACAGCGATTCCAGAAGAACCGTTAACGATAAGATTGGGCACCTTTGCCGGAAGAACCGCCGGCTCTATCATGGAACCATCATAGGTTGGCACAAAGTCAACGGTATCTCTATCAAGATCCACCAGCAACTCCTGGGCCATACGCGACATCCGTACCTCGGTGTACCTCATAGCAGCAGGAGAATCGCCATCGATTGAACCAAAATTGCCTTGACCATCCACTAACAGGTATCGAAGTGAAAAGCCCTGAGCCATTCTGACTATAGTATCATACACCGCGGTGTCGCCATGTGGATGGTACTTACCGATAACATCACCCACAACGCGGGCAGATTTTTTATACGGCTTGTTCCAATCATTTTTTAGTTCGTGCATGGCAAAAAGGACACGGCGATGGACCGGCTTAAGCCCGTCACGCACATCAGGCAAAGCACGCCCTATTATTACGCTCATAGCATAGTCCATATAGGACTTCTTCATTTCATCTTCGATATTGACTTCGAACAGTTTATTTTCTGGAAGTACCATAATTTTCTATTTTACCATTTGTGGTTCAATGTCATTAAATTAAATCAAAAAGTGTATTGATCAAG
>JAFDAE010000085.1 GCA_019314005.1 Deltaproteobacteria bacterium
CATGATCTGTATTTTCGGTTATAATCCTTGTCAAAAGGACCAGCATGTCCTTTTCATCATCAACAACTAATATTCTTCCTGCCATGATTTTTCCTCGTCACCTTTTTACTTTTAGCGCAACCGTAAACGTAGTTCCTCGAGGTTTCTTAGAGGAATCCACCGTACTGCTTTCGCAGGTGATAGACCCTTCGTACTTGCTTATAATCCCGTGGCTCACAAAGAGACCCAGTCCCGTCCCTTCTCCTTCCTTCTTGGTAGTAAAAAACGGGTCAAAGATTTTGTCCATATTTTCTTCCGGAATACCGTGACCGCTATCCCGGACCATTACCACTACTTTGTCACGATTTGCATTTAGAGAGGTTTTAACCTCTAAGACTCCTGTCTCTTTAATAGCTGCCGCCGCGTTATTGATGAGATTCAGAAAGACCTGCTGCATTTGACGCGAATCACCTTTTACTCTGGGAAGACCGGATGCCAGGCCTAAGCGAAGTTCAATGTCGTTCATGTCGAGCGAATGTTTGACCACGTTAATGATAGCCTTAATAGCTTCATTGATATCACAATGCTCGGATACACCTTCACCATGGTGGGCAAAGCTCAGCAGGTTTGCCACTACTGCCTTGCAATGTAGGCTATGTCGTTCGATAGTTCTCAAGTCCTCATAACTCTGACTGCCCTTGTCAGTTTTTTCCAAAAGGAGATCAGTAAACCCGAGTATGATGCCAAGGGGGTTGTTGACCTCATGTGCCACGCCCGCAGCTAAGGTTCCCATGGAGGCAAGCTTTTCGGTATTCACCAGTTGGTTTTCCAGTTTCTTACTTTCAGTAATATCTCTGGCAATGCATAGAACCGATACCACCTTTCCTTGTTCGTTTTTGCGAGGCATGAAATTGGCGCTGAGCCATGTCTGATGTTCCCCTGTGGTTACCATAAATTCATCCCTCACGCTTTTCCCAAACTTAAAAACCAGTCTGATGAGCTTGAGCTGTTGTTCGGCAATCTCCGGTGAAAAAAGCGCTGACAAGGGTTTGCCTACAAATTGGGAAGGGGTACCCCCAAAAAAAACCGCGGTAAAGTTGTTGAGAGACCGAAAACGGCCCGAGGCGTTTACCGTGAAAATAAAGTCCTCGGCGCTCTCCACCAGACTTCGATATCTTTCTTCAGACCTTCTGAGTGCTCTGGTTTTTCCGGATAACTGATTCAGAAGTCTGCGAAAGCCCCATTGGTCATAAAATAGGGCGCCTCCTATTCCCGCAAGGAGTGTAAAAATCCCCAAACCATGAAGCCAAAAAAAGCTGTGAACGCTTTCATGGGGTGATCGAATACTTATCATCAGCGTTGAGACAAAACAGAGCAGGCTGATAGACCAGGCAGTTATAATAGTAGCCTTGATGATTTTGAGTGAGTTTTGGAAGTCCATTTGTTTTTTCTATTGAGACTGCCTCTATTGGGTGAGTTTCGCCTTGCACTCCTCGTCAAGATTGTAATTCCCTTCCATGAAGGCCTGAACCACACAGTCAATACTCGATTCACTCGTCATTAACATATCCATCTGACGAGTGAACTGGTTGAGCCGCCCTAACATATCGAGCTTTTTCTCGATTATTTCCTGTTCATGCTTTTTGATTCGAGCGTTAAGCAGATCTTCCTTCACATCGACCGCAAACCCCAGATTTCCCAGGATCTTGGCGATAGCCCTGACCCTTCTTGTGCGTCGGGTATGGTCGGCCGCTCCCCCTTTGAAACGGAAGCTTATGTAATTCTTGTTCGGTTTCAGGCCACAGTAGGTATCAATGGTGGCAAAGTGATAGCCGATTCTCGAACTAAAATTTAAATATTTGTCTGAGATAATAGCATAGCTCTTGTCTCCCAGGCTGCGCCCAAGGTCAGGAGACTTGAACATCTGTCGTCCCATAACAGAGAGAAAACCCTTGATATCTATAGATCGCGGTTCGTGCCATCGGATACCTTTGTGAGTCATCCCCTTGAGCAATGCCTTCAGCGGGATGGAGGTAATATCCCCCAGAGTCGCTTGTCTTGTCTCGTACGTTTTTTGATCGGTCAGCCCCCCTCCCATATCAATAACGTAGAGCTTTATTGGAAGCGCCACATCTAAATGGATGGCTATATTCTCCTCGTCGCTCAATACGTCACTAATTTTGAACATTTGCGCGAAAGACTTTTCATGAACATAGCGGGCGATATCATGGATAGAACCACAGAACCGGGGGGCAAACTTTTTGTTTTCGGTGTCGGTTAAGTGGAGCGGGATGACATAGTGACAAATTCTTTTTAACGTCTGATATACCGGGGTATTCTTCATATAGGTTTCGGCGACATGATCCAAACGGAGAAGTTCCATGACTTTCCCCTGGTAGACCCGACCTGTGTAGGCATCAACGGTTATTTCCATCTCTGCGGGAATCTTTTCCGAGGCCGCCTGGGCGCCAACAATTGTGGGAACCTTGAACTCTCTGGCCAGAGAGGCCATGTGACCCGCGATTCCTCCAGCGTCGGTCACAATAGCCTTGGCCTTGTTCATGAGGCGGACAAACTTTGGCGAAGAATATCTCGCCACAAGGACGCCTCCCTCAGGAAAATTGATTATGTCTTCGTCCCTGTATACATGGTAGGCCTGACCGTAGCCCACACCCGGATAGGCAATTGAACCTTTTTCGATTAACACGGGGTAGCCGGATATTTTCGCGTAGGTATCTTTAAGCCCGCTTTTTTCGTAAGTAGAAACACTTAACGGACGGGACTGCAGAATGATTAACTCTTGTTTAGAATTCAGGGCCCATTCCACATCCTGGGGCGATCGAAAATGCCTTTCCAGGGCCACAACCACTTTAGCCAAGGTACGAATTTCAGCATCGGTGAGACAGGATTGATTCTTGCTTTCATCCGGAACAGGGATTTCTATGAGACCACCTCCGGGATTGCTGCTCAATTGGACATCTTTCACCGGGGCCTTGCTTTCGAGGATCGTAAAGTTTTCGTCTTTACTTACGACGTACACATCCGGTTGGACGGCGCCGTCAACAGCATAAGGTCCCAGGCCCCATACGGCATTAATAATAATGTTGTCTTCTATAGGGCTGTATGGATGTCGGGAATAGGCGACTCCGCTGACCACCGAATCGACCATTTCCAGACAGCCGACACTCATCGCTGTATCTCTTTCCCTAATTCCCTTGTTCAGGCGGTAGAAGATAGCCCGTTGTGTATAGAGGCTGGCAACAACATATTTATATGACTGAACTATTTTTTCACGCGGAACATTGAGCATTGAGAGATATTGACCGGCATAAGAAAGCTCACTGTCTTCCCCTACTGCGCTGCTTCTCAAAGAAACCCGCGGCGTGTGGCCCAATCTATCCGAAAGTTCTTGGTAGGCGCCTAAGATGGCCTCTTTCATTTTTGTGGGGATACGGGCTGTAATGATTAGGTGTTGAATTTCTTCACTTACCCGTTCAATGCTCCGAGGATCGCTCAGGTCTAACTGCATATTTCTTTTGTTAATTTCGTCTTGAAGGTTATTTTGCTCCCAAAAGTACTGATAGGCGGAGGTAGTAATAATGAACCCGTCGGGTATGGTCAAGTTGACCTTGTTCTTGATTTCTCCCAGATTGGCATTCTTGCCGCCCATACTATCGAACATGTTCCTGTTGACCGCTGTGTATGGAACAATCAGTTCAATAATGGGTATTTCCTTTTGCTGATAAAGTTCCGTCTTTATATTTTTATTTATTTGTTCCAGGGCATCATAGAGAGGCAGGTATTTGTCTCCGGAGATAATGTTTAGATTTTTGACCATACGGAAGGCATGGAAGGCGGCCCTTGTGGCTGTAGAACGGATGTAAGACATGCCGAATACGTCATGCCCGGCTAATTTTTTTTTCAGATCTGCTACTATTACAAGGATTTCATCATTAGAAGAAATAAGCTCTCTGAAATAGACGTATTTTAGTTTAAACTTTGCCTGCAGGTCGGCTCGGAGGGAAGGGGGGCGTTTCCTGCTCCGGCGAAAGAGTTTTTGAAAATACTTAATCATAAGCAGATTATAAAAAAATTGAGATACCTTTTGGGGGTAGTTTACATTTTTCCAACCAAAGTTCAATAGAAATTATAACGATGCAAAGGTCTCAAAGCATACCTGGACGCTTTGCCTATTGCAAGAGTAAACCAAAGTGTTATATGAGATAGAAATCTATCAATTCAGGTTGTTTTTACTATTTTGGTATGAGAGCACTTAGTATGCTTGTGGACGGAAACCAACCATTAACGGGAGTCATAGTATGGAGCGTTTCAGGGTTTTGGTTGTTGACGATGAAGTCGATTTTCTTGAAACAATGGTTAAGCGGTTGAAAAAGCGTAACCTTGATGTGATGGGTGTAAAGAGCGGAGAGGAGGCCCTTCAGATTTTGGACAAAGAACCTGTTGACGTGGTAGTCCTGGATGTCAAGATGCCGGGTATGGATGGGGAGGATACGCTGCGGGAAATAAAAAGAAGAAAGCCTCTTGTTCAGGTTATTATGCTCACTGCCCACGGTTCAGTAGATTCAGGCATTGAAGATATGACACTCGGGGCGTTTGATTACATTGTGAAACCGGCAGATCTCGACGGCTTGATGCAAAAGATGGAGCAGGCCTATAAAAAGAAGTTGATTCACGAGGAAAAGATTCGCCGTGCTAAGATTGTAGCGCTTGACCATGGCAGCGCTCCTGTCAAAAATCGCGGCTGATGGTCATGGAAGGAGAATCCATTGTTTGAAACTATGACAAGAGAGGTGCCTCTTCCTCTGGCGATTGTCGACAACAGCGGACAGATAATATTTGCCAACAAATGCTCGGAAGAGCTTTGCGGATACAGTCGGGGGGAATTCGTAGGGATGAACTTGCGAGATCTGTGTGCGCCTTACGAACAGAACCGATATATCTTCACAAAGTTGTCTAACATCCAAAAAACGATGGAGGTCGATATTGACCTTAAGCGGAAAAGTGGCGAGACCTTCACAGCAAACGTCTCCTTCGCCCCCTTTCACCATCATGGGACACCATACCTCTTTCTAATTTTCAGAGACGTAACCACAAGGCGGGTGCAGGAAGGAAAAACTCGAGAAGATGAGGAGCGGTACCGCAGACTACTTGAAGAACGGAACATATTGCAGGATCAGCTCCATCGGTCCAGTAAGGTTGCCTTTATGGGTGAGTTGGCCGCTGGTATTGCCCATGAAATCAACAATCCTCTTGGGATTATCCTCGGATTTGTCCAGGATATTTTAGAGGAAATTTCTTCGGATAATCCTATCTTTGAATCGATTAAGATTATTGAACAAGAGACGGCTCGGTGTGCGGATGTGGTGAAGGAATTTTTGGACTTTGCCCGGTTAAAACCCCCGGAGAGGACATCTGTGGACATCGTCGAACTTCTTGAAGATTCCATTGTATTACTTACGCCCAGAATTAAGCAAAACAGGGTCGGCATCAAAAGGGCTTTTGGGGAAGGACTACCTGCCATTGAGCTTGATCCACAACTCATACAGCAAGTTTTCCTTAATGTAATGATTAATGCGATTCAAGCAATGCCTGACGGGGGGAATCTTGACCTTGGGATCGATCTTGTTCGCATTCGTCAGGCGGGAGAACCCGAAGAGTACGTGAGGATAACGATATCGGATACAGGCTCCGGGATATCTGACAAAGATTTTTTTTTTTTTTTTTATCCCTTTTTCACGACTAAGGGAAGCAAGGGGACAGGATTGGGGCTTTCGGTTTGCCAGCGTGTCATGGAAGACCACCAAGGGAAGATTGAAATAAATCGTCGTAAGGGATCCGGAACCACGTGCAGTCTCTATTTGCCGATAAAGGATTGAGGAATTTAGGGATTGAGGAATTTAGGGATTGAGGAATTGATGGGCTTAGGGGTTGCGAATTGTTTTAGCAGGTTATGCATCTATAAAATTGAATAATTCAGCAAAATTTGACTTTTTACGACACCATCACTCTTGAAGGGGAAACAATGTTGGCAAAGATTTTAGTGGTGGATGATGAAGAGCATATGCGCAAGCTCTTTGAAAAAATCCTTACCAAGGAAGGGCATGAGGTGCGAACCGCTGCCAACGGAAACGAGGCTATCGGCATGTTGGAAGACGAGACATTTGATTTGATGATCTCTGATCTCATGATGCCTGTCCTTGGCGGCATGGACCTGTTGAAAGAGGTCAAGGCCAGACATTTGGACATTCCGTTTATTGTGATCACCGCCTACGGGACTATTGGATCAGCTGTTGAGGCTATGAAGGCAGGGGCATTCGACTACCTGACCAAGCCCTTTCAGAAAGATGATATCCGCCTGGTAGTGAGTAAGGCCTTACAATACTGCGAGCTTCGTAATGAGGTCAGACGACTCCGCGAGGAGTTAATAGGGAAGGACGGAGTCGAAGAGATTATTGTCAAAAGCAAGGCCATGCAAGAGGTGTTCAAACTCGTTGCCAAGGTAGCGGACAGTCAGGCCACAGTTCTTCTCCAGGGAGAGAGCGGCACAGGCAAGGATCTGGTTGCCAGGTCTATTCACAACCTGAGCAGTCGGAGAAACAAACCGTTTATCGCTGTGGATTGTGGTGTTTTTCCGGAACACCTTCTGCAAAGTGAGCTGTTCGGCCATGTTAAAGGGGCGTTTACCGGTGCGGTCAAAGATAAAAAAGGGCTGTTTATCGCGGCAGACGGCGGCACGCTCTTCCTGGACGAGATTGGCAGCATCTCTCCGGCCATGCAATTGAACCTGCTACGTGTTCTTCAGGAAAAGGAGGTAAGGCCGGTAGGAAGCATCAAGAGTATTAAAGGAGATGTTCGGGTGGTGGCGGCCACAAATATAGACCTTGAGCAGGCCATACATGAGGGGAGGTTCCGAAAGGATCTTTATTACCGATTGGCTGTTGTCACCGTCAAGGTGCCTCCGCTCAGGGAAAGAAAGGAGGCTATTGCCTCGATAGCCTATCACTTTATGCGAAAGTATGCTGCTATTTACAATAGGGACCTTTCTGATATCACTCCGGAAGCTATGCACGCCATCATGGAAAACTCTTGGCCCGGAAATGTTAGAGAGCTTGAGAACGTCATGGAACGCGCGGTTCTTCTGAGTACCGGACCACTCATTGATGAGGCGTCGCTCCCCTCATCTATCATGCAAGGTTTGGACGGAGACAAGGGGGCGCAGCCTCTCAAGAGCGCAACCAGGAGTGTAAGCCGTAAGGCGGAAAGAGAGGCCATACTAAAGGCCTTGAGAGATTCAAAGGGGAACAAGACCAGGGCCGCTCAGATTCTGGGCATCAGTCGAAGTTCCTTGTATAATAAAATAGGAGAACTTGACATAGGGAAACCATAAAAGGGCGCAGTTGGAAAGAGTGTCCAAACAGATGGACAGTATCCAAGCTACGCCAACGCATCATTCAATTTGGACAACCAAGGCTAACATGTCGTGTAATAATAAGAAGTTGTGAAACCCTGCCTTAACGATTTAACGAATTCCCGAGCCTATTATTGATGACTATCTTTTCCCACCGGCGACCGCCTCACCATTAGCGATTATCTGTAAATACAATAAAACAAGTTTCACGCCTCTATCAATTTATTGAAATATCAGTGCTTTTCATATGTAATTGTTGAAAATTGTTGCACTGTTTTATTGGTTTAATCGGTCTTATTGGTTGAATTGGTTCAAAACTTGCTTCAAAATGGGGTTTTGGAGTTGTAACTTACTGAAACTACACAACCGCAAAATAGAAAAGGTAGGATTTGGATCAGCTTTTGACGAAATAAAACGAATGGAACCAATAAAACTGTAACGTAACGACAGGTTATCCCAAGAAATATGGAGTGGTGAGCACCCACAGAAAGTGTCCAACTAAATGGACAGTGTCCAAAAGGCGTCGGAGTGTTCGTCAGTTTGAGCAGTAACATTTATCATTGTCAATAATAATAAGTAGTTAACGAAGACATATATTGACGATTCGATGCGTTCCAGTGTCCAAAATGCTAAGTGAAAAAATACCCCGCCACTGCCAGGTCAGGCAGCATTAACATTCATAATTATCAGTCAATACAATAAGTTATCGTTCGACATCTCTATTGCCTCTCCCTTGGTATACTCCCTGCTATGTAAAACAATAAGAACTGCCAAGCTTGATGATTTCATAAAAAGTCGTTCACACAAGACTTTTTACGAAGCCGTCAAATATAGTCACATTAAATGTTTTTATATTTCCAACATCTCTAGCGCTTATAAGCTACACCGAAAGTAAGGAGGGAAAAT
>JAFDAE010000419.1 GCA_019314005.1 Deltaproteobacteria bacterium
ATCGATATTTCCCTCAAGGGACAATTCATTGTGCTGTGGTGCACCCTGGGGTGGGAGCGAAACGGCACGGGCTGAGTGTTAAAACAGATCGATATCTTTTTGTGGGGCCGGACAACGGCCTGTTCACCATGGTCTATGACCAGGAGAGCGGGGTGGAGGCCTACAAGATTACCACATCATCCCATACCCTTCCCTCGATCAGCAGTACATTTCACGGGAGAGATATTTTCGCCCCCGTAGCCGCTCACCTGTCCCGGGGGGTTCCGTGTCCCGAACTCGGTGAATTGATATCAGAGCCCGTGCGCATCAACACCCTGAGACCTGATTCAAAAGGTTCAATATTAAAAGGGACCGTCATCTACATGGACCGGTTCGGCAATCTTATTACTAATATTACCAGAATGGATTTTGACAACTTTGTGGGGCAGGGACGTTTTGAGATCGTCGCGGATGATGTGGTCCTGAATTCAGTGGCGAGAACGTATTCTGACGCGTCCCGGGGTGCAATGATTGCGCTGTTTGGAAGCACCGATCATTTAGAGTTGTCAACGGTAATGGGGAGCGCCGCTGAAAAATTGAAGCTCAGGGTAGGGGACACGATTTCGGTTCGTAGGATTGATGAGTTGTAATATTTCACCGTAAAGACGCAAAGTGTTAAAGACCTAACTAAGTTTCCCTTTGCGTACTTTGCGTCTTTGCGGTGGGATGAACGTTTATATGGATTTTACTTGATAATGGAAAAGGTGGTTATTCTAAAATGCCCGGAATACGACAAGGCCTGTCTTGACGAGAATATCAGAAAGGCATTTTCTTGTTTTGGGGGGATAGAAAAGATTGTCCGGCCCGGCGACAAGGTTCTGCTCAAACCGAATCTGTTGGTAAGGGATTTGCCGGAGTCGGGGATAAATACCCACCCGTTTTTTGTAAAAGCCGTGGCAGATATAGTGAAGGCGGGTGGCGGTTTGCCGTTTGTGGGGGACAGCCCGGCCTTTGGAAGTGTCCGGCAGGTTGCGGAAGGTTGTGGATTGCTCCGCTTGATGGAGATAGACAACATCCCGATCGTTTCCTTCAAAGGAAACAGGTCTTATAACGAGAACGTACGGATAACCGGTACTATCAATGATTTTGACAGGATAATCAATCTGCCGAAGTTGAAGGCACACAGCCAGATGCTTTTTACGGGCGCGGTTAAGAATTTGTACGGGCTGGTCGCAGGCAAGGTGAAGACATGGAGACATTTTGCGGTCCGGAGCGATTGCGAAAAATTCTCTTTAATGCTTCTTGCCCTACACAAACAGGTACAACCCTGTTTTACTCTGGTAGATGCCGTAGATATCATGGAAAAGAGCGGCCCGCGACGGGGAGTTGTGAAAAGGGCAGGGCTTATTTTTGGAGGGGTAAACTGCATCAGTATAGACCGGGTTATATGCGAGGTGTTCGGTATTGATCCGGAGAAGGTCCCGTTACTTAATGCCGCTCGGAAACATGGCTTCCGCGGGTGGAACTTAGACGATATTCAAATCGTGGGGCGCGCGATTTCAGATGTAAGTTTCCCAACGGAATTGGAGGATATCTCTTTTACATTCCCCAATGTTGTAAGGAGTGTGTTACGACATGTCCAGGCAAGATTTGGGGGGAGGACGGTGTAGTCGAGTTGCGGGTTTTATTATGTCTTGAAAACCCGGTCCTTTGGGCCGGGTCAGAGATAGAGGGGACAATGTGTCCAGCGGTACTCCCTCTCCACCCGCTGGCAATACTGTTGACTTAAGCACATTTAGTTTTGAACCGCAGAATTTCGAACAAGGAATAATGAATATCGAAGTAATGGAACACCATATTAAACTTCATAATTCGACATTCCTTGTTCAATATTCGATATTCAATAACAAGCATGAGTTTCCTTAATTCAACAGCATTGCCCCCCACTGGGTTCGGTCGTTTACTCTATCATTTTATAAGTGCAATCAAGCTATTAAAGTGTTATAAGTTCGCGAAGTTGTAATATGTATCATATTAACAATCGAGGTAAACAAAACCATGAAAATACCAAACAGTGAGCAATCCAACTCTACTACCCCCTCAGACTTTATCCGGACCATTGTCGCGGAGGATGTAAAGGCAAACAAGAATGATGGTCGCGTGCACACTCGATTTCCTCCGGAACCGAACGGCTATCTCCATATTGGGCACGCCAAGTCGATCTGCCTTAATTTCGGCATTGCCGCGGAAAACAACGGTATTTGCAATTTGCGATTTGATGATACCAATCCGAGCAAAGAGGAAGTTGAATACGTGGAATCGATCAAAGCAGATGTTCGATGGCTTGGATTCGATTGGGATGATCGGTTGTTTTACGCGTCTGACTACTTTGAACAATTTTATCAGTACGCTGTTCAGTTAATCAAAAAGGGTAAGGCGTATGTGTGCAGCCTTAGCGCGGATGAGATCAGAGGATACCGCGGCACCTTGACCGAGCCGGGCAAGGAGAGCCCGTATCGCACGCGGTCAATTGAAGAGAATCTGGGCCTGTTTGAACGGATGCGTGCAGGAGAATTTGAGGACGGCTCCCACGTGCTTAGAGCAAAAATTGATATGGCATCCGGGAATTTGAATATGCGCGATCCGGTCATATACCGTGTTCTAAGAGCAGAACATCACAGGACGGGCAACAAGTGGTGCATTTATCCAATGTATGACTTTGCCCATTGCATTTCGGATTCCATCGAAGGGATTACACATTCCATTTGCACGCTCGAATTTGAAGACCATCGCCCCTTGTACGACTGGTTTCTTGACGAATTAGCCGTTGATTGTCATCCGCAGCAGATCGAGTTTGCCAGACTCAACCTCAGCTACACTGTGATGAGTAAGCGAAAACTCCTGGAGTTGGTAAAGGAAGGGCACGTTACCGGATGGGACGATCCTCGGATGCCGACACTGTCAGGCATACGGAGACGCGGCTACACCCCCGAGTCGATCAGAAACTTTTGTGAGCGGATCGGGGTGGCAAAGAGTAACAGTATGGTCGACATAGCGCTGCTCTATCACTGCATCCGCGAAGAGTTAAATAAACGCGCTCAGCGTGTTCTGGCGGTATTGCGTCCTCTTCGGGTCGTCATCGACAACTATCCGGAAGATCAAGTGGAGGAGTTAGATGCCGATAATAACCCCGAGGATCCCGGAATGGGGTCACGGAAAGTCCCTTTTTCGCGTGTGCTGTACATCGAACAAGAGGATTTTCGTGAGGACGCGCCTAAAAAGTTCTTCCGTTTAGCTCCAGGGCGCGAGGTGCGGCTGAAACATGCTTATTACATCACGTGTGTGGATGTGATTAAGGATGAACAGACCGGCGAGGTGATCGAACTGCACTGTACCTATGATCCGGAGACGCGAGGCGGCTGGTCTAATGACGGGCGCAGGGTGAAAGGAACATTGCACTGGGTTTCGGCTGAGCACGCGCTTGAAGCCGAAGTCCGCCTGTACGATCATCTCTTTGTAAAAGCAGACCCTGCCGATGGAAAAGAGGGAGCTGATTTCAAATCTTATTTGAATCCGAACTCACTGGAGACATTGACGTCGTGCCGCGTTGAACCAAGTCTGGCCGGCGCAGCGCCGGGAAGTCGCTGCCAGTTTCTGAGACACGGCTATTTCTGTGTCGATTCGGTTGATTCTTCCGAAGGAAGACTCGTATTCAACCGGACGGTATCGTTGCGCGACTCATGGGCCAAGATAGAGAAAAAGGGCCGAACGTAGGAGATCCTTCATCCCCCGTTAATATCCAAGAACATTTGTAACTACTCAGGTTGTTAGGTTCACGGTTCACGGTTCAGGGTTGCTCGCCTTGCGCTCTTCACATTTACAAGGCAGCATAGAGTTTCCTCCAAACTCCGTTGCAGGAACCGGATGAGTTCCGCATTCGTATAACCTCTCTT